>NZ_JBEXPT010000021.1:6311-69054 GCF_040612195.1 Streptomyces sp. NPDC006450
TTGAAGTCCTCCAACTAAGTCGCGGGGGCCGGCGGGCCCCAGCCCCCCCCCCGGCGCCTCGTCGTACCCCGGCCGGCTACGGAACCCCTGCCATCACCTTGCGCAGCAGGCCGGTGAGTGCCGCGATCTCCGCCCCGTCGAGCCCGGTGAGCGCTTCGCGCTGTACCTCCAGCCCCGCCGTGACCGCCTCGTCGATGAGGGCGAGGCCCCGGTCGGTGATGGTCACGCGGAGCCCGCGCCGGTCGTCCGGATCGGGGCTCCTGCGGAGCAGCCCGGCCTTCTCCAGCTTGTCCAGCCGTCCCGTCATCCCGCCCGTGGTGAGCATGAGCGTGGCCGAGAGCTGGCGGGGCGAGAGGGTGTACGGGGTTCCGCTCCGGCGCAGCGTGGCCACGACGTCGAACTCCCCCCGCGAGATTCCGTAGCGCGCGTAGGCCTTCTCCATCGCGTCACCCATGGCTTTGGAGATCCGGTAGATCCGGCCGAACACCGCCATGGGTGTGGTGTCCAGATCGGGTCGCACCGCGAGCCACTGGTCGGCGATCGCGTCGACGGCGTCCTTGTCGGTCATGGGCGCAGTATCCGGCTTCCACTTGTTCCTCCGCAAGAAAGTTGCTTGCAGGAAAGTAGCTTAGTGCTAAGCTACTTCCAAGTGAGCTACTCGCCTGAGCAACTCGTCCCTGCCGGAGGAGCACCCGTGAAGCGCGTCACCACCATCGCCCTGACCGCACTCGCCCCCATCTCCTGGGGCTCCACCTACGCCGTGGCCTCCGAGCTGCTGCCGCCCGACCGGCCGCTGTTCACCGGGGTGGTGCGGGCCCTGCCCGCCGGGCTGCTGCTCACCGCCCTCGCCCGGAAGCTGCCCACGGGGGTGTGGTGGTGGAAGGCCGCCGTCCTCGGCGGGCTCAACATCGGCGCCTTCTTCCCGCTGCTGTTCCTCTCCGCCTACCGCCTGCCCGGCGGGGTCGCGGCCGTCCTGGGCTCCGCGGGACCGCTGTTCGTCGTGGGGCTGGCCGCCCTCCTCCTGGGCGAACGGGCCCGGCTGCGGACCGTGCTCGCCGCCGTCGCGGCGGCCTTCGGGGTCGGCATGGTGGTGCTGACCGCACAGGCGGAGCTCGATCCGGTCGGGGTGGCGGCCGGCCTCGTCTCCTCCTCCTCGATGGCTGCGGGCACCGTCATGACCAAGCGGTGGGGGCGTCCGGAAGGCGTCGGCCCGCTGGCCATGACCGGCTGGCAGCTCACTGCGGGCGGCCTGATCATCGTCCCGATCGCCGCGCTGGTGGAAGGGGCACCGCCGGCGCTCGACGGCAGGGCCTTCCTCGGCTACGGCTACATGATGCTGATCAACACCGGCATCGCGTACTGGCTCTGGTTCCGCGGCATCGGGCAGCTCACCGCCACGTCCGTGACCCTCCTCGGCCCGCTCTCGCCGCTCACCGCCGCGGTCATCGGCTGGGCCGCCCTGGGGCAGGCGCTGTCGCCGGTGCAGGTGCTGGGCATGGTGATCGCCTTCGGCGCCACCGTCGCGGGGCAGCTCGCGGTGGGCGCGCCGCGACCGAAGGCCGAAACGTTCAGTTCTGCTGAAGTAACCGATCGAAATGTTTCGATGGACCTGACGGGTACCCCGGTGCGACGGTAGACCGACGAGCCGACACTCCGAACCCCGAGGGAGAGACCCACAGTGGCCGTCACGGACCGCGTCCGCACCGTCCCGCAGGAAGCACTGCCCGGCAAGGCGAAGAAGGCGGCCGCCGGTCTCGGCCTCCTCCTCGCCCTGCTCGCCACGGTCGTCTGGTCCGGCAGCTTCGTCGCCACCCGTGGCATGGCGGACAGCATCCCGCCCGTCCAGGCCGTCTTCTGGCGCTGGGTCGTCGCCACCGTGGCCGTCGCCCCCTTCGCCGCCCAGCAGGCCTGGCAGCAACGGGCCCTGATCCGCAAGCACTTCGGCTACATCGCCCTGGCGACACTCTTCGGCGTCGCCCTCTACAACACGCTCGTCCACCAGGCCGGACTGACCACCTCGGCCTCCAACATGGGCATGATCATGGCCGCCTCACCGGTCATCATGGCCCTCTACGCCCGCCTCGGCGGCGAACGGCTCGGCGCCCGGCGCACCTTCGGCCTGGCCCTCGCGGCCCTCGGCGTGCTCCTCCTGGTCGGCAAGGGATCGATCCGCTTCGACTTCGCCGCCGGCGACCTGTGGATGTTCGGCGCGGCCCTGTCCTTCGCCACGTACAGCGCGCTCCTCAAGCGCAAGCCCGCCGAACTGGGCGGCCTCGCCTTCCTGCTCACCACCTTCGTCCTCGGCGCGCTCATGCTCGCCCCCGTCTACGCCCTGTCCGTCGGCGTCCAGGGCGGCTTCCAGGTCACCCCCTCCACCGCCGGAATGCTCCTGTACGTCGGCGTGTTCTCCTCCGCCGTCGCCTTCTTCGCCTGGAACAAGGCCATCGGGATGATCGGCGCCGCCCGCGCCGGAGTCGTCTACTACCTCCAGCCGGTCTGCGTCGCGGGCCTCGGCCTGCTGCTCCTCGGCGAGACCACCGGCCCGACGCAGCTCCTCTGCATGGCGCTGATCCTCGGCGGAGTGGGTCTGGGTGCCCGGCGGTAGGTTCGGTCCCATGATCGAGTGGGACATCAAGAAGCTGCGGATCCTGCGGACCCTCGCCGAACAGGGGACCGTGACCGCGACGGCCGAGGCGCTGCACATGACGCCCTCGGCCGTTTCGCAGCAGCTGACCAACCTGGCCCGGATGCTGGGGGTCCCGCTGCTGGAGGCCCAGGGCCGGCGGGTCCGGCTCACCGACGCCGCCCACCTCGTACTGCGGCACGCGGAGGCGGTGTTCGCGCAACTGGAGCGGGCCGACGCGGAGCTCACCGGATACCTCGCCGGGGAAGCGGGGGAGGTCCGGATCGGGGCCTTCTCCACCGCCGTACCCGTCCTCGTGGTCCCGGCGGTCGCCGCCCTGAGGCGCTCGCACCCCGGCGTGGAGGTCCGCGTACGGGAGACCGAGGCGGCCGAGTCCTACGAGCTGCTGTCCGCCGGGGTCGTCGACCTCGCGCTGTCCCTCGCGGCCCACGCCCCGACCGCCCGCGATCCCCGCTTCACCCGCAGGACCCTGCTGGAGGACCCCCTCGACGTGGCCCTGCCCCCGGACCACCCGCTGGCCGGCGCCGCGGAGCTGCGGCTCGCGGACCTGTCCGGGGACCCGTGGATCTACGGCGGCTCCGGCCCCTGGTCGGAGATCACCCGCCACGCCTGCGAGGCGGCCGGCTTCGTTCCGGAACAGGCCCACTCGGCGTCCGGCTGGACCGCGATCCTGGCCATGGTCGAAGCGGGCATGGGGGTGGCCCTGGTCCCGCGCATGGTGGCGAGCCGCGCGGCGGGCGTCGCCGTCCGGGGCCTGCCCCACGACCGGCCCACCCGGCACGTCATCGCCGCCCTGCGGCGTGGCTCGGAGTCGGCCCCTGCCGTGGCCCACGTCCTGGCGGCCCTGCGAGCGGCCGCCGAGGCCCGGCCGTAGCCGTCGCTGCGATGGGGCGGCCCTGCGGGGCGAAGTCCCCTGCCCGCCCTTCCACCGTCCCCCGGACTCCGGCCGGGGGACCCCCGGCCGGGCGCTGCCCGGACCCGGTCCTCACACGCCGGACGGGCTGGATCGGGCCGGCGTCGGCCCGCACGTGAACGCAGGCGGGCGGGACATCCCGTCCGGCCCGCACGCGAACGCCGGCAAGGCGGGGAAATCCAGCCTTGCCGGCGTTCGAGGCGCGGGGTCCGGGGCGGAGCCCCGGGAACGGACCCGCAGGGTCAGGCCCGGGCGTCCGCCGCCTGGGCGCGCAGCGCCCGCTCCACGCCCGCGCGGGACTCGGAGACGAGACGCCGCAGGGCCGCGTTCGGCTCGGCCGAGGCCAGCCAGGCGTCCGTCGCCGCGAGGGTCTGCGCGGAGACCTGGAGGGACGGGTAGAGCCCCACCGCGATCTGCTGGGCGATCTCGTGGCTACGGGTCTCCCAGACCTCCTTCACCGCCGCGAAGTACTTCGCCGTGTACGGGGCGAGGAGCTCGCGCTGGTCGGTCTGGACGAAGCCGCCGATCACCGCCTCCTGCACCGCGTTCGGGAGCGAGTCGCCCTCGACGACCGAAGCCCACGCCTCGGCCTTGGCCTCCGCCGTCGGACGCGCCGCGCGGGCGGTCGCCGCGTGCCGCTCGCCCGCCGCGGTCCTGTCCCGCTCCAGCTCGGCCGTGATGGCCGCCTCGTCGGCGACGCCCGTGGCGACCAGGCGCTCCAGGAACGCCCAGCGCAGCTCGGTGTCCACGGCCAGGCCCTTGACCTCGGCCGAGCCGTCCAGCAGCGCCGACAGGTAGGTCAGCTGCTCCTCGGTGCGGGCCGTCGCCGCGAAGGCGCGCGCCCACGCCAGCTGGTGGTCGCTGCCCGGCTCGGCCGCGCGCAGGTGCTCCAGCGCCGCCTCCGTCCAGGTGGCCAGGCCCTGGTCGCGCCACGCCGGGTCGGCGTACAGGTCCACGGCCAGCTTGACCTGGCGGTGCAGCGACTGGACGACGCCGATGTCCGACTCCTTGCCGATGCCCGACAGGACGAGGGCGAGGTAGTCCCGGGTGGCCAGTTCGCCGTCGCGGGTCATGTCCCAGGCCGACGCCCAGCACAGCGCGCGCGGCAGCGACTCGGTGAAGTCGCCCAGGTGCGCGGTGACGTTGGCGAGGGACACCTCGTCGAGGCGGACCTTGGCGTACGACAGGTCGTCGTCGTTGAGCAGGACCACGGCCGGACGGGTCCGGCCGATCAGCTCCGGCACGGCGGTGAGGTCGCCGTCGATGTCCAGCTCGATCCGCTCGCTGCGCACCAGCTTGCCGTCGGCCAGGTCGTACAGGCCGACCGCGATGCGGTGCGGGCGCAGGACGGGCTCGCCCTTGGCACCGGCCGGCAGGGCCGGGGCCTCCTGGCGGACGGCGAAGGCGGTGATGGAGCCGTTCTCGTCCGTCTCGATCTCCGGGCGCAGGATGTTGATCCCGGCCGTCTCCAGCCAGGCCTTCGACCATGCGGTCAGATCGCGGCCGGAGGTCTCCTCCAGGGCGCCCAGCAGGTCCGACAGGCGCGTGTTCCCGAAGGCGTGCGCCTTGAAGTACGCCTGCACGCCCTTGAAGAAGGCGTCCTGGCCGACGTAGGCCACGAGCTGCTTGAGGACCGAGGCGCCCTTGGCGTACGTGATGCCGTCGAAGTTGACCAGGACGTCGTCCAGGTCACGGATGTCGGCCATGATCGGGTGCGTGGAGGGCAGCTGGTCCTGCCGGTACGCCCAGGTCTTCATGGAGTTGGCGAAGGAGGTCCAGGCGTGCGGCCACTTCGAGCCCTCCGCGTACGCCTGGCAGGCGATGGAGGTGTAGGTGGCGAACGACTCGTTCAGCCACAGGTCGTTCCACCACTCCATGGTGACCAGGTCGCCGAACCACATGTGCGCGAGCTCGTGCAGGATGGTCTCGGCGCGCGTCTCGTACGCCGCGTCCGTCACCTTCGAGCGGAAGACGTACTGGTCGCGGATGGTGACCGCGCCCGCGTTCTCCATCGCGCCCGCGTTGAACTCCGGTACGAAGAGCTGGTCGTACTTCGCGAAGGGGTAGTCGTACGCGAACTTCTCCTGGAACCAGGTGAAGCCCTGCCGGGTCACGTCGAAGATCGCGTCGGCGTCGAGGAACTCGGCGAGCGAGGGACGGCAGTAGATGCCGAGCGGGACGGACTGCCCGTCCGCGCCCTCGTAGGAGCTGTGCACCGCGTGGTACGGGCCGACGATCAGCGCCGTGATGTACGTGGAGATGCGCGGGGTGGGCTCGAAGCGCCAGACGTTGTCGGCCGGAGCCTCGGGCGTCGGGGAGTTCGAGATGACCGTCCAGCCCGCGGGGGCCGTCACGGTGAACCGGAACGTCGCCTTCAGATCGGGCTGCTCGAAGCTCGCGAACACGCGGCGCGCGTCCGGGACCTCGAACTGCGTGTACAGGTACGCCTGCTCGTCGACCGGGTCGACGAAGCGGTGCAGACCCTCACCGGTGTTGGTGTACGCACAGTCGGCGACGACGCGGAGCTCGTTGGCCCCGGCGGCGAGGTGCGCGAGCGCGATCCGGGAATCCCGGAAGACGGTGGCCACGTCGAGGGACGTGCCGTTGAGGACGACCTCGTGCACGGCCGGAGCGACCAGGTCGATGAAGGTCTCGGCGCCGGCCTCGGCGGACTGGAAGCGCACGGTGGTCACGGAGGGGTACGTGCCGCCCTCCTGCGCGCCGCTGAGATCGAGCTCGATCTCGTACGAGTCGACACTGAGCAGCTTTGCGCGCTGCTGAGCCTCTTCACGGGTCAGATTCGTGCCTGGCACGCGGTCATCTCCTTCGATGGTGACGTTCCGGCCCATCCTTCCACGCGGGCCGGGCCACCGCGCCGGAGTAATCCACGGGCGAAACTCGACGTCCGATTTCCGCCAGCTCCGACCGGTCCGCCGGGAGCACCCTGGACCCCATGACCACCCACACCGTGCTCGCCATCGCCCCTCCCGTCCTGGCCCGACTGCGCACCCTCGACGACGCCGGGCGGCCCTGCACGCCCTACGAGGACCCGGAGGGCGGTGCCCCGCTGCGCTGCTGTCTGCGCCGCAGTGCCCCCGGCGAACGGATCGCCCTCGTCTCCTACGCCCCGCTGCGCCGCTGGGCCGCAGCGACCGGCGTCGACCCGGGGGCCTACGACGAGCAGGGCCCGGTGTTCGTCCACGCCGCCGAGTGCGGCGGACCGGACCCGGACTCCGGCCTCCCCTTCGCCCACCCCGGCGCCCTGCGCACGGCCCGCCGCTACGACGCGGCGGGCCACATCCTCGGCGGGCGGGTGCTCGACCTCGCCGAGGACCCGGACGCGGTGATCGGGCAGGCGCTGGCGGAGGCCTTCGAGGACCCGCGGACCGAGCTCGTCCACGTCCGCGCGGCCGAGTACGGCTGCTACCTCTTCGAGGTCCGCCGGGCGTAGGGGGGCACGCCGTAGCCAGGAACACCGAGGGGCGGCACCGTCACGGTGCCGCCCCTCGGCCGTGCGGGCGGGATCAGCCGCGGAGCTCCTCCGCGACCAGCTCCGCGATCTGGATCGCGTTCAGCGCGGCGCCCTTGCGGAGGTTGTCGTTGGAGAGGAACAGCGCGAGGCCGTTCTCGGTGGTCTCGTCGACGCGGATGCGGCCCACGTACGACGCGTCCTTGCCGGCGGCCTGCAGCGGGGTCGGGATCTCCGAGAGCTCGACGCCCGGGGCGTCCTTCAGCAGCTCGTAGGCGCGCTCGACGCTCAGCGGGCGGGTGAAGCGGACGTTGACCTGGAGGGAGTGGCCGGCGAAGACCGGCACGCGCACGCAGGTGCCCGAGACCTTGAGCTCCGGGATCTCGAGGATCTTGCGGGACTCGTTGCGGAGCTTCTGCTCCTCGTCGGTCTCGAAGGAGCCGTCGTCGACGATCGAGCCCGCGAGCGGGATCACGTTGTAGGCGATCGGCCGCTTGTAGACGGCAGGCGCCGGGAACTCCACCGCGTCGCCGTCGAAGGTCAGCTGGTCGGCGGCCTCGGATACCGCGCAGGCCTGGCCCTTGAGCTCGGCGACGCCCGCCAGGCCCGAGCCGGACACGGCCTGGTACGTGGTGGCGATCAGCGCGGTCAGACCGGCCTCGTCGTGCAGCGGGCGCAGCACCGGCATCGCGGCCATCGTGGTGCAGTTCGGGTTCGCGATGATGCCCTTGGGGCGGTTCCTGATCGCGTGCGGGTTGACCTCGGAGACGACGAGGGGGACCTCGGGGTCACGGCGCCAGGCGGAGGAGTTGTCGATCACGACGGCGCCCTGCGAGGCGACCTTCTCGGCGAGGGCCTTGGACGTGGCGCCGCCCGCGGAGAAGAGCACGATGTCCAGGCCGGAGTAGTCGGCCGTGGAGGCGTCCTCGATGGTGATCTCCCGGCCTTCCCACTCCAGGGTGGAGCCGGCCGAACGGGCCGAGGCGAACAGCCGCAGTTCGTCCACCGGGAACTTGCGCTCGGCCAGGATGCCGCGCATGACTCCGCCGACCTGTCCGGTGGCTCCGACGATTCCGACCCTCACGGTGACTCCTCTTGCTAGGTACGACGCGGGCGCGCGTGAAGCCATCATGCGTTCGACCCCACGAGCCTTGTCCAATCCATTGTCCAGAGTGCGGGACGCGAGCCCGACGGCGCGGCAATGCCATGGCGCGGGGCCCGGCCCTTGCGTCACATCTGAGGGTGACTTCCGCCGGACCAAGGAGCTACTCGTCGGTAGACAGCCGACAAGGCAGCAGGGGCGGGTACCCGAATCGGGTACCCGCCCCTGTGTCATGCGGTCACACGGGTGGTGCGGTCACGCGGTCGCGGCCTTACGGCAGGACCTTCTCGATCTGCACGCTGCCGGTGCCGGCGGCGGTGCCGCGGGCGTTGAGCAGCTTGACCTCGCCGAAGAACTGGCGGCCTTCCGGAGCGGCGCTGTTGACCAGCACGTTCGCGGAGACGGTCGCCGAGGCGCCGTTGGCGAGGTCGACCGCGGCGGCCTCGTCGACCTGGACGGTGCCCAGGGCGGCCGAGTAGTAGACGTCGCGGTAGTCGTACGCGGTGGAGCCGGACGGGATCGCGTAGCCGAACACCTCGATGGTGTAGGTGCCCGCGGCCGGGTTGACGAGGCTCACGGCCTCCTCGGAGTCGCCGTCGGCGGAGGAGCCGACCTTGACGCCGTCCTTGTACACGTCCAGGTCGAGGTCGGCGGCGGTGTCGGACACCTTGCCGATCGCGATGTCGAGGCGGGAGACGCCCTCGCCGATCGTGACCTCGGTGGTGTGGGTCTCACCGGCGGCGATGGTCGGCTTGGCGACCTTCGCGGAGCCGAGCGGGCCACCCTGGAGCTTGCCGCCGGTGATGGCGGCCCCGTCGTTCTTCACGGTCCACTGGACCGGCGCCGGGGTGCCCTGCTTGACCTCGGGCAGGACCTTGACCGCGGGGTCGAAGGCCGCGCCGAGCACGGAGACGTCCAGCTTGTACGGGTTGTCGAGCAGCGGCGACGTACGGCGCGACTCGACCTCGATCTCCCAGACGCCCGGCTGCGGGTTCGGGTACGAACGCAGGTCGGGGCGGCACTGGTTGGCCGGGTTGTCGTAGTTCGGGTAGCACTGGGTCGTCGCGCTGTCCTCGACGCCCACGCCGTACGGGTGGATCGAGATGAAGCGCGTCTGGCTGCCCGCCGCGAGTCCGCCGAGGGAGACCTCGAGGGTCTTCGCGCCCGCCGGGACGGTCACGAAGTAGGACTTGTGGCTGTTGCGCTGCACGGAGGAGGTGTCCGCGTAGCTGTACGAGGGCTTCGCCAGCGGGGCCGAGACGACGACCGTGGAGAGGATCTGCTTGTCGATGCCCTCGGTGGTGGCGTCGTCGAGCTGCAGGATGCCGCTGTGGACGCCGGCCGTCGTGGCCTTGGCCTCGACCTTGATGGTGACCGGCTTGTTCAGCGGCAGGGTGACGTAGTCGTAGCCGCCGATGACCTTGAACGTGCCGTCGTTGTTGCGCCAGCTCAGCTGGTGCGGGGTGCCGTACTTGACGCCCGTGGTGCGGGTGACGACGACGTCGTAGACCTTCTTCTGGCCGACCTTCAGGCCGCCCTCACGGTCGTAGACGCCGGTGCCGAAGCCCGGGGTCTTCAGGAACTGGTCGATCGCGGTGTCGACCGGTGCCTTGACGGTGAACTCGTTCGCCTTCGCGCCGCGCTGGATGGACTCCCACGCGCCGGGGATGTTGATCAGGCCCGCGCCCTGGGCGTGCGCCGGAACGTCCGCGATCTTCTTCGCGCTGCTGGTGAGCGCGATGCGCAGGTTCGCCGGGGTGAGGGCGATCTTCTGCTGCTTGGCGGCCGAGATCAGCAGGGCGCTGGCGCCCGCCGCCTGCGGCGAGGACATCGAGGTGCCCTGGAGCATGCCGTAACCGGCCGGCAGGTTGTAGCCGGCCTCCTTCACCGGTGCGCCGGGCAGCCAGGTCTGGATGGTGTTGATCGACGCGCCGGGGGCGGTGATCGTCGGCGTGAAGCCGCCGTCCTCACGCGGACCGCGGGAGGAGAAGGGGAACATGTTGTACTTCTTGGCCACGCCGGAGCCGTAGTTGGCCGCCCAGGTCTCCTTGGAGACCGCCGCACCCACGGAGATGACCTTGTCCGCGAGACCGGGGTCGCCGATGGTGTTGATGCCGGGGCCCTCGTTGCCCGCCGAGATGACGAGCTGGACACCGTAGGTGTCGATGAGGTTCTTGTAGAGCTCGGCGCGCGCGTTGTTGCCGTCGTTCAGGGCCGGCAGGCCGCCGATCGACATGTTGACGATGTCCACGCCGCGGTTGACGACGAGGTCGATCATGCCCTCGGTCAGCGCGATGTTGGTGCAGCCGCCGGACCAGGAGCAGGCGCGCGAGGAGACGAGCTTGGCGCCGGGCGCCTCGCCGTTCATCGCGCCGCCGAACAGGCCGTTGGCGGCGGTGATGCCCGCGACGTGCGTGCCGTGCTCGGACTCGATGATGCCGACGTTGACGAAGTCGGCCTTCTTGCCGACCCAGTCACCGCCCAGCGGGTCCATCGGGACGTCCTTGCGGATCTCGATCACGAACGGGATGCGCTCGGCGACCTCGGTCGCCGGGTTGTCCGTGCCGAAGTAGCCGATCTGGTAGCCGTCCTTGTACGGCTTCATCGGCTCGTTGTTCGTGAAGTCGTTGTCCTGGTCGGTGTCGACGCGGACGGTCCCGGCAACCGGGTCGTAGAGCAGGCCGAACCGGTCGGTGGTGTCCCCGTCCCGGTTGACGTCGCCCTTCATGTCACCGTTGGCGGTGATCGACTCGGTGAAGCGGCTCCACTGGAACGAGCCCTCCGGAGCCTTCCAGCTGCCGCCGCCCGCGGTGAAGGTGCCACCGGCGACCGGGGTGATCTGCGCGCGCCAGGTGGCGTCGCCGTCGGTGATCGGGTCGGTCGCGGTGACCCAGTCGACGATCTTGCGCTCGCCGGTGGTGGTCTTCTGGAGCGCCGGGTGGCCGAGGTCGACACCCGAGTCCATGATGCCGATGGTCACGCCGCGGCCGTCGGCCTTCGGGTTCTTCTTGAGGAAGTCCAGCGCACCGGTCTCGAAGGACGGGTTGTACGGGTTCTTCGCCGGGGTGTTCTTGTCCGGGCCCGGGTAGGTCTCGGCGGCGGTCCGCTTCACCGTGCCCGTCTCGCGGTCCGCGTCCGGACGGGGGTCCGGGAGCTGGATCTCGTGCCGCAGGTCGATGCCGTGCACGGAGGACAGCTTGGCGGCCGCCTTCAGCGCGGCCTCGGCCTTGTCGGTCGGCAGGGTGGCGCGCACGTAGCCGAGCTTGTCGTACGTCTGGCCCACGGAGGCGCCCTGGACGTCGTCGAGCTGCTTGGCCACCTGCTGGGTCTCGCCGGGGGCCGTCGCGACCATGACCGTGACGGTCTTCTCGCCCTTGGTCTTGGCTTCCTGGAGCAGCTCGGCGTCGGCCGAGCCGAGCTTCTGGTCGGCCGACTTGACCGCGGGACTGGCGGTCGGGGTATCGGTGCCGGTCGCCGCGAAGACGGGCATGGCGCCGGTGGCCGCGAGGGCGGCCACCAGGCCGGCCGCGGCCGCGACGCGCACGGCGCGTCGGGTCGCGGGTATGGAGCTGGGGGAGTCGAGGGTCATCAGCATCCCTGGCTAAGTGAAAGTTACGGTCCGGATTTCGGTGCCGGATGACCGGTCAGCCTCGCGTAAGTGACAGCTCTTTGGGGAGAGTTGTCACGGACCGATACCTAGCGTGGCGGACTCCCGCCAGCTCGGGGCATACGCCAGAAGGCTCGTACCGGAACGAACCGGTGCGAACCTTCGGGTTGGAACGTGGATTTATAGACTTCCCGACCCTCCATCAGGAGTGGGCCGGGCTCCGGTCTCAGATCAGGTGTGACAACTTCCGGGCGTTCAGCGCACGCGCGTGCGCGCGTAATGACGGGAGGCTTTCGCCCGGTTTCCGCAGGCCGACATCGAGCACCAGCGCCGGGTGCCGTTGCGCGAGGTGTCGTGGAAGCGCAGTACACAGGTCTCGGAGGCGCACTTGCGGATCCGGCCGGGGTCGGCGCCCAGCAGCTCCAGGTAGTCGCGGGCGGCCGTCCAGGCCGGACCCCAGGTCGGGTCGTCGAACTCGGTCCGCTCGCCGGGCCCTTCGGCGGTCAGGGTCGCCCGGATCCGCCCGTACTCCAGGACGGCGTCGACCAGGGCGCGGGCGCTCTCGTCGGCCGGATCCGCGACCGCGCGGGCCAGTGCCTCGCGGGCGGTGAGCAGGTGGACCAGGGTCGAGGCGTCGGCGCGGAAGCGGCCGGCCAGCCCGGTGCTCTCCAGCCAGAGCGCGAGCCCTTCGATGCGGGTGAGCCCGAAGGCCCCCGCGAAGAGGTCGACGGGTTCGCCCTCGTGGACCCACCGGGTGTTCAGCAGGTCCAGGGCCACCGGTTCCCCGGTCAGGGGTCGTGGGTCCGTCGTCGTCATGTCCGCCTCCTCCTGGAACTAACCCCTCAAGAGTACGTGAGCGGTTGACTCCCTCATGTCTAACCCCTAAGCTCGATTTAGAAGGTTAGAAATTCGGAGTTCTGGGGAAGGAACCGTTGTGACGACCGTCATCAGCAAGCTGCGCACCGGCCACGTGGGCCTGAACGTCACGGATCTCGAGCGGTCGCTCGTCTTCTACCGGGACGGCCTCGGCTTCGAACTGCTGGGCGAGGGCAAGGAGGAGGACCGGCGCTTCGCCTTCCTCGGCCAGGACGGCGAGCTCGTGCTCACCCTGTGGCAGCAGGCCGAGGGGGCCTACGCACCCGGCGCGGCCGGACTGCACCACCTCGCGCTCTCCGCGGACGCCATCGAGGAGGTCCGGGAGTACGAGGAGCGGCTGCGCGGCCTGGGTGTCGACTTCGCCTACGACGGGATCGTCGCCCACCGCGAGGGAGCCGCCTCCGGCGGGATCTTCTTCCACGATCCGGACGGGACCCGTCTGGAGATCTCCGTGCCGAACGGCGCCGAAGGCGCCGAGGCTCCCACCACAGGGGCCCCGACCTGCGGGTTCTTCTAATGGCCGGGTACCACTGGGGCTCGCTGGCCATCCAGGAGCGGGTCGGCGTACGGGAGCACGCCGTGCACGTCGGCCAGTCCGTCACCCCGCACATCAAGGACGTGGCGGCGGCCTTCCTGGGGCTTCAGCCGCACCTGGTCGTCGGCGCGGCCGATCCCGGAGGTCTGCTCTGGGCCTCACTGCTGACCGGCGCCCCCGGTTTCGTACGGGCCACCGGGCCGGACCGGATCGCGGTCAGGGGAGGGATCCCCGAGGGTGATCCGCTCGCCGAGGCACTGGCCACCGCCGGCACCCGGGTCGGGACCATCTCCCTCGACCCGCGCACCCGGCGCCGGATGCGGCTGGGCGGAACCCTGGAGGTGACCGCCGGCGGGTTCGCGCTGGCGGCCGAACGGGTCTTCGCCAACTGCCCCAAGTACCTCCAGAAGCGCCAGCCCGTCCGGCTCGTCGCCGAAGGAGCCGGTGTCGTGCGGCGCGGGGACGCGCTCACCCCCGACCAGGAACGGGCCGTCCGCGCCGCCGACACCTTCTTCGTCGCCACCTCCGCGGGGGCGGACGGGGCCGACGCGAGCCACCGGGGCGGGATGCCGGGCTTCGTCGAGGTGCTGTCCCCGACCGAACTGGCCTGGCCGGACTACGCGGGCAACGCGATGTTCCTGACGCTGGGGAACCTGCTGGCGGACCCGCGGGCCGGGCTGCTGTTCCCGGACTGGGAGAGCGGGGCGCTGCTCCAGCTCAGCGGGCGGGCGGAGACGGACTTCTCGGAGGGCCGGCCGGCCGGGGAGCGGCGGGTCCGCTTCCAGGTCGAGTCGGTGGTGGAGAGCGTGCACCCGGGGCGGCTGCTGTGGAGCGCCCCGGAGTACTCGCCTGCGAATCCGGCGCTGCCCGCGTTGCCTTCGCCGTAGGGCGTTCACCTGGGCAGGACGACGAGGTAGGCGGCGGGCTCGCGGTCGTCGGACGCCGTCAGGGCGGTCCGTACGACCGCCGCCTGCTGCTCGGGCCAGTCGCGGAGCTTGCGCGGGGTGATGTGCAGGACGGTCACCCCGCACCGCTCCAGGGTCTCCCGCTTGCGGACGGACTCCGACCACTGCTCGTCCTCGCCCTGGCGCGGGGCCCGGGTGTCGATCTCGATGGCCACCGCGTGCTCCGGCCAGTACGCGTCGACCCCGCCCAGGTGCGGGCCGCCGGGCAGCCGCAGGTCCACGTTCCAGACCGGCTCGGGGAGCTCGTAGCCCCGTACGAGCTGGTACAGCCGGTCCTCGGCGATGGCCCGGCCCTCGGCGAGCAGCGATTCGACGGCGTCCACCACGTGCGGCCGGTTCAGCAGCCGCGCCACCGTCAGCTCCCGTACCACGGCGGCCGGTTCGCAGTGCCCGCCGCGGACGGCTTCGCTGAGCAGGCGACGGACCGTACCGGCGTCGGACAGGTGGGCGACGGCGTCGGCGACGGCGCGGGCCACGGGGGCGACGGGCAGCCCGGTGACCTCGATCGACCGGGGCGGGGTGTGCGTCCGGACGATGCGGACCTGTCCGGCGGAGCGCAGTCGGCGGGTGTTCGGGACGAGCACGTCGATCTGGGGGAGGCCGAGCAGCGCGGGGGCGGAGGAGAACCGGTACAGCGCGAGGGCCGCCAGCCCGGTGATCATGACCTCGTCGCCGCGGCGCCCTGCGTAGAGGAGCGCCGCGTGCAGCCGCTCCTCGCTCGTCGCGGGACCGGAGTGGAGCAGGAACACCCCCGGCAGGATCTGCTGCCAGGACCGCTCGGCGGCGTCGGAGGCGGTGACCCCGTGCTCGCGGAGCTGGGCCAGCGACAGCACGCGGGGGCGGTTGTCGGTGAGGTGGGCGAGGGGGAGGGGTGCGTTGTGGTTCATGACGCTGAGATTCCCTCAGGCCATGGCCTCGCTAACCCCTGTTACACATCCGTCGGCAAATCGGGACAAGACGGGGCTAAAGTACGGACGTTCGACTGCCGATGGAGTGCGCCGGTCGGGGGCCGGCGAGGCTGGGGAATCCAGCCTCGCCGGCCCCGCAGGGCTAGCTCGCCGCAGCCACGTCGCAGGCCTGCGCGCGCAGCGCCCGGGCCAGGTCGTCCCGCGACTCCAGGACCAGGCGGCGCAGGGCCGGCGCCGCCGACTCGTGCGCCGCCAGCCACGCGTCCGTCGCGTCCAGCGTCTCCTGCGAGTCCTGGAGGGACGGGTACAGCCCCCGCACCACGTCCATGCCGATCTGGATCGACCGGTCGGCCCAGATCCGCTCGATCACGGCGAAGTAGCGCTCCGTGTACGGCGCCAGCAGCCCCCGCTGCGAAGACTGCTGCATCCCCGCGATCGTCGCCTCGACCAACGCGTTCGACAGCGCGTCCGACTCCACCACCGCGGCCCACGCCTGGTCCTTGACCGCAGCCGACGGCCGCGCCGCCAGGCACCGCACCTGGTGCCGCTTGCCCGACGCCGTGTCGTCCCGCGTCAGTTCGGCCGCGAGGACCTCCTCGCCGATCGCGCCGTGCGCGGCCAGCGGCAGCAGGAAGTCCCAGCGCAGCTCCTGGTCCACCTCCAGCCCGTCGATCCGCGCCGATCCCTCCAGCAGCCCCAGCAGCAGCTGGAAGTCGCCCTCGGTCGCCGCGCCCTTCGCGAAGAAGCGGGCCCAGGTGAGCTGGTGCTCCGACCCCGGCTCCGCGAACCGCAGTTCCTGCAGCGCGCACGCCGCCAGCACCTTGCCGCCCTGCTCCCGCCAGTCGGGCGCCGCGTAGTGCGTGACCGCGGTCAGCGCCTGCGCGTGCAGCATCTGCAGGACGCCGACGTCCGTCTCCCGGCCCGCGTGGGCCAGTACGAGCGAGACGAAGTCCCGTGCCGGCATCAGCCCGTCGCGCGTCAGGTTCCACAGCGCCGACCAGCACAGTGCGCGGCTCAGCGGGTCCGCGACCGAGCCCAGGTGCGAGCGCAGCGCGGCCAGCGACCCCTCGTCGAAGCGGATCTTGCAGTAGGTCAGGTCCTCGTCGTTGACGAGCACCAGGGCCGGCTTCTCCTGCCCGGCCAGCTCGGCGACGGCCGTCCGGGCCCCCGCGACGTCCGCCTCGGCCCGCGCGTAGCGCACCAGTGCGCCGTCCGGGTCCAGCCGGTACAGGCCCACCGCGACCCGGTGCGGGCGGAGCTCGTCGCCGTCCTGGACCACCGCCAGCTCGGTCACCCGGCCGCCCGCGTCGCAGGTCACCACCGGGGTCAGTGCGTTCACGCCGGCCGTCTGCAGCCAGGCCCGCGACCACTCGGCCATGTCCCGCCCGGAGACCTCCGCGAGCACCGACAGCAGGTCGTCCAGGGTGGTGTTCCCGTAGGCGTTCGCCTTGAAGTAGCGCCGTGCGCCCTCCAGGAAGGCGTCCCGGCCCACGTACGCCACGAGCTGCTTGAGCACCGCCGCGCCCTTGGCGTAGGTGATGCCGTCGAAGTTCAGCTTCGCGTCCTCCAGGTCACGGATGTCGGCCGTGATCGGGTGCGTGGACGGCAGCTGGTCGGCCCGGTAGGCCCACGCCTTGCGGCTGTTGGCGAAGGTGACCCACGCCTGGTCGAACCGCGTGGCCTCGACCAGGGCGAAGGAGCCCATGAAGTCCGCGAAGGACTCCTTCAGCCACAGGTCGTCCCACCACTTCATGGTGACCAGGTCGCCGAACCACATGTGCGCCATCTCGTGCAGGATCGTGTTCGCGCGCCGCTCGTACGAGGCCTGCGTGACCTTCCCGCGGAAGATGTACTCCTCCCGGAAGGTCACCATCCCCGGGTTCTCCATGGCACCGAGGTTGTACTCCGGCACGAAGGCCTGGTCGTACTTCCCGAAGGGGTACGGGTAGTCGAAGATCTCGTGGAAGAGGTCGAAGCCCTGCTTCGTGACGAGGAACACCTCGTCCGCGTCGAAGTGCTTCGCCAGCCCCTTGCGGCAGATGGCGCCGAGCGGGATCGTCAGGTCCCCGCGCGTGTAGGAGTCCGTGACGTAGTGGTACGGCCCCGCCACCACGCACGTGATGTACGTGGAGATCGGCGCGGTCTCGGCGAAGCGCCGGGTCTGCCCCTCGCGGGACTCCTCGACCCCGTTGCTCCAGACCTGCCAGCCCTCGGGCGCGGTCACCTCGAAGCGGTACGGGGCCTTGAGGTCGGGCTGCTCGAAGTTCGCGTACACCCGCCGGGCGTCGGCCGGCTCGTACTGGGTGTAGAGGTAGACCTCGCCGTCCTCCGGGTCCACGAAGCGGTGCATGCCCTCGCCGGTCCGGCTGTACGCGCAGTCGGCGTCGACCACGAGCACGTTCTCGGAGGCGAGCCCGTCCAGGGCGATCCGCGCGCCGTCGAAGACGGCGGCCGGGTCCAGCTCGCGCCCGTTGAGGGTCACGCCGTTCACCTTGGGCGCGATCAGGTCCGCGAAGCTCGACGCTCCCGGGGCGGCGGCGCGGAAGCGGACGGTGGTCACCGAGCGGAACGTCCTGGGGCCGTCGGCCGGTTCGGCCTCGTCCACCGCGGACCTCAAGTCGAGGACCACCTCGTACCCGTCGACGGACAGCAGCTCGGCCCGCTCGCGGGCCTCGTCACGGGACAGATTCTCTCCGGGCACGTGCACTCCTTCGTGCGTGATCGCGATACCTGACCGAATCCTCCCACGGGGGAATGCGTGTGCGGTCGGAGCGGTTGGGCAGGGAGGAACGTTCCGATATGAGGAGAGACATGGCTGACACCCAGGTGCGCGAGAAGACCCCTGTCGACTTCTGGTTCGACCCGCTCTGCCCCTGGGCCTGGATGACGTCCCGCTGGATGCTGGAGGTCGAGAAGGTCCGTGACGTGGAGGTCCGCTGGCACGTGATGAGCCTCGCGGTCCTGAACGAGAACAAGCTCGACGAACTGCCCGAGCGCTACCGCGAACTGCTCGGCCCCAAGGGCTGGGCTCCCGTGCGCGTCGTCGTCGCCGCCCAGCAGAAGTTCGGCGACGAGATCACCGGCAAGCTCTACACCGCCCTGGGCACCCGCTTCCACAACGAGGAGCAGGGCCCGACCCGCGAGGCGATCGCCGACGCCTTGAGCGAGGTGGGCCTGCCCGCCGAGCTCATCCACTACGCGGACTCCGACGAGTACGACGAGGTCCTGCGCGACTCCCACAACGACGGCATCAACCGTGTCGGCCAGGAGGTCGGCACCCCGGTCATCTCGGTGCCCGGCGCCGACGGCGAAGACGTCGCCTTCTTCGGCCCGGTCGTCACCCCCGCCCCGCGCGGCGAGGCCGCGGCCCGCCTCTGGGACGGCACCCTGCTCGTCGCCTCCACCCCGGGCTTCTACGAGATCAAGCGCACCCGCACCCAGGGGCCGATCTTCGACTAGTCCGACGCACGAGTAGCGCGGAAGACCCCCGCGAGTCACGTCCTCGCGGGGGTCTTCCGGTGGACACGCCCGCACGTGAAGGCTGAGAAGACGATCACGGGGCGGACGGGTTCTGGTGGCGCCGATCAGCCCTTGGCGGGGATCAGCAGCGGGGTGTTGGCCTTGGCGTCGGCGTAGCGCCGGGCCACGTCCTGCCAGTTGACGACGTTCCACATCGCCTCGATGAAGTCCACCTTCTGGTTCTTGTACTGCAGGTAGAAGGCGTGCTCCCAGGCGTCGAACACGAGGACCGGGGTGCTGGACACGCCGACGTTGCCCTGGTGGTCGTAGATCTGCTCGACGATCAGGCGGCCGCTGACGGGCTCGTACGCGAGCACGCCCCAGCCGGAACCCTGGGTCGCGGAGGACGCGAAGGTGAGCTGCTTCCTGAACTTCGCGAACGAGCCGAAGGATTCGGTGATCGCGTCGGCCAGCTCGCCCAGGCCGTCGGCCGAGGTGGGCTCGCCGCCGCCCTCGCCGGTCTTGGGGCTCGCCATGTTGTGCCAGTAGATGCTGTGCAGGATGTGCCCGGAGAGATGGAAGGCCAGGTTCTTCTCCAGGCCGTTCAACGCGCCCCAGTTCTCCTTGTCGCGCGCCTCCTCCAGCTGCTCCAGCGTGTTGTTGGCGCCCGTGACGTAGGCCGCGTGGTGCTTGTCGTGGTGCAGCTCGATGATCTGCGGGTTGATGACGGGCTCGAGAGCCGCGTAGTCGTAAGGAAGCTCAGGAAGCGTGTAGATGGCCATGCGTGTATCCGGTCCCCTCGGCGTGCCAACTGCTTATTGCAATTAATGCGCAACTGCACGCTAGCAGTATCTATTTCCCGTGGCCCATAAGGGTCACCTCACGTGTGGGGTCCGCCGGAACGCCGGAGGCCGGACCCATGCGCTCGCATGAATCCGGCCTCCGGGCCGCCGTACGGCGGGTGTCACGCGGCTTCGCGCACCGCCGCCCGGCGCTGGACGACGTAGCCCGTGGCGGCGAGGGCCACGGTCAGGCCGCCGGTGAAGACGAGCTGGATCCGGGTGTCGTCGCCCATGGCCATCAGGACCAGGACCCCGGCGAGTCCGGCCAGCGCGACCCAGGTCAGATAGGGGAAGCCCCACATCTTCACGACCAGCTTCTCGGGGGCCTCGCGCTCCATGCGGCGCCGCAGCAGGAACTGCGAGACGGCGATGAAGCCCCAGACGACGAGGATGACTCCGCCGACCATGTTCAGCAGCCAGGCGAAGAGGGTGTCCGGGTACCAGTAGGACAGCAGCACGGTGACGAAGCCGAAGCCGGAGGAGGCGAGCACCGCCCGGCGCGGCACCCGGCCGGAGAGCTCGCCCAGGGCCTTGGGGCCCTGGCCGCGGGCGACCAGGGAGTAGGCCATGCGGGAGGAGCCGTAGATGTTCGCGTTCATCGCGGACAGCAGGGCGATCAGGATGACCACGTTCATGACCTGGCCGGCGTGCGGGATGCCCAGGTGGTCCAGGGTGGCCGCGTAGGGGCCCGCGGTGGTGACCGCCGGATCGTTCCACGGCAGCAGCGTGACGATGACCAGCATCGAGCCGACGTAGACGACCGCGATCCGCCACATGGTGGTCTTCACGGCCTTGGCGACGCCCCGGACCGGGTTGTCGGACTCGGCGGCCGCGATGGTCACCGTCTCCAGGCCGCCGTACGCGACCACGGAGGCGAGCAGGCCGACCAGCAGCCCGTCCACGCCGTTGGGGAGGAAGCCGCCGTCGTGCAGCAGGTTCGCGGTGCCGGGGGAGCCGGCGGCGGGCAGCACGCCCAGGACGGCCAGCACGCCCAGGCCCAGGAAGAGGCCGATCGCGCCGATCTTCAGGGCGGCGAACCAGAACTCGAACTCGCCGAAGTGGGAGACGGCGGCCAGGTTGGAGCCGCAGAACATCGCCATGAAGACCAGCACCCACATCCACGAGGGGGTGCCCGGGAACCAGCCCGTCATGATGTGCGCCGCGCCGATGGCCTCGATGGCCACGCCCACGCACAGCAGGGTCCAGAACATCCAGCCGGCGGTGAAACCGGCCCACGGACCGATCGCCCGCTCCGCGTGCACCGAGAAGGAGCCGGAGGCGGGGTTCGCGGCGGACATCTCGCCGAGCATCCGCATCACGAACATCACGAGCAGCCCGGAAGCGGCGTACGCGACCACGATCGAGGGACCGGCGGCCGCGATGCCGGCGCCGGAGCCGACGAAGAGGCCCGCGCCGATGACCCCGCCGAGGGCGATCATCGAGAGGTGGCGCTGCTTGAGTCCGTTGCCGAGGGGCGATCCGGCGTCGCCGACGGGCGGCGCGTCCTGTGCGCGGGGTGCGGCGGTCGTCTGGCTCATGGGGAGGTGCCTGTCCGGTGTGCGGGGGGACGGGAGGGAGTGCCCCAGTCTCACCTGTGTCCGGTCACCGGACCCTTGGTGTCCGTTATCCGGACAACCGGATGACCAGGTGTGATCATCCCCGTACGCTGGCGCACCGGACCGGAGCGCACGACGGAGGGCCGAATGGACCACGGCACAAGGGAATTGGCCGCGACGGGCCGGGGCGTGCTCGTCACCGGAGCCTCGCGGGGCATCGGACGGGCGATCGCCACGGCGTTTGCCGAACAGGGCGACCGGGTCGCGGTGCACTGCACGGTCCGCGGGCCCGACGCCGAGCGGACCCTCGCGGAGCTGTCGGGCGGGGGGCACGTCCTCGTCGCCGGCGACCTCGCCGACCCGGCGCGCGTGGAAGCCCTCGCCGCCGAGGCCGAGGAGGCGCTCGGCGGGATCGACGTGCTCGTGAACAACGCCGCCGTGATGGTCGCGCATCCGCTGCCCACCACGTCGTACGCCGACTGGCAGGCCGCCTGGCAGCACACGGCCGCGGTCAACCTGTTCGGCGCCGCCAACCTCGCCTACTGCGCGGCCCGCCGCATGATCGACGGCCGTCGCGAGGGACGCATCGTCAACATCGGCTCGCGCGGCGCCTTCCGGGGCGAGCCCGACCACCCCGCCTACGGCGCCACCAAGGCCGCGCTGCACGCGCTGGGCCAGTCCCTCGCCGTCTCCCTCGCCCCGCACGGCATCGCCGTGTCCTCCGTCGCCCCCGGTTTCGTCGCCACCGAGCGGGTCGCCGGCCGGCTGGAGGGGGAGGAGGGCGAGCGGATCCGGGCGCAGAGCCCGTTCGGCCGGGTGGGCACCCCGCAGGAGATCGCCGCCGCCGTGCTCCATCTGGCCTCGCCCGCGGGGCGCTGGAGCTCGGGCGCGGTCCTCGACGTCAACGGGGCCTCGTACCTGCGCACCTGACTCCTTGCGCACCTGACTCCTCGCGCACCTGACTCCTTGCGCACCTGACGCGCCGCCCACCTGACGCGCGAAGGCCCCCCCCCCGGGTGGGCGGGGGCCCTCGCGGGGGCCCGACGGGCGGGCAGGCCGGCGGCCCCCCGGCCGGTCGCTGAGCCCGCAGCCAGGCTTCGGCGGCCTGCGGGGAACGCAGCCGCACCACCCGCAGCGGAGCGAACCGCGCGTCCCCGGCCAGCCCGCCGATCTCCGCGCGCCGGGCCCCGTACTGGGACCAGGCCCACCACGCGGGGTGGTCGGCGAGCAACCACTCCCGCCACCGCTCCCTGTTGCCGCCGAACAGCCGCTCCCGCAGCAGGCTCCGGCGCAGCGAGCGCACCAGCACCCGGCGCATCACCGTACGGCGCGGCTGGTCCAGCCACACCACGGTGTCCGCCCTCCGCCACAGCACCTCGCGCGCGGCCTCCGGCCCGTGGGAGTCGAGGATCCACCGGTCGCCCTCCGCGATCCGCGCCAGGTCCGCGACGTAGGACGGGCTGACGGCCCACCCCGGCCCGGAGAAGTGCAGCTCGTCCACCTCGTGGTACGGCAGCGCGCGCAGCCGTCCCAACTCCCTGGCCAGGGTGGACTTGCCGGCTCCGCTGATGCCGACCACGAGGACGCGTTCCATCGGCGGAGCCTAACCGGTGCCTGCCCGGCCTCAGGCGCCGAGCGGCTCCTGCAGTTCGGTGACCCACTGGTCCCGGTCCTCCGGGACGGCCAGGGCCACCTCGCGTGCGTAGCCGGCGGATCGCTCCCCGTTCGCGTCGATCCACTGGGCCAGGGCCTGCGCGGTCGGCAGGACGGAGTCCATCGAACCCCGGTGCACGACCGTCGCCGCCCGCTCGACGGCGGGCAGCACGACGATCCGTACCTCGCCCCCGAGGTCCTCGGCACGCACGGACGCGGCCACCGGCAGCCCGGCATGGACCAGGACGGCGCCCGGCCGCTCCGCGTCGCCGGCGTCCTCGTAGTAGGCGATTCCCGGGGCGGTCGGCGTGACACCGGCGGCCTCGACGCGTCGGCACAGCTCGTCATAGAGCGGGCCGATGACCGGGCCGATGTCCTGCCCCTCGTAGCTGGCCGCGACCCCGCTCAACTCGGCCAGGCGGACGGGCGGAAGGCTCTTCACGACGATGTCGATGGACGACATGGTCCCCTCGTTCTCGATGATCCGGAGCCTCGTCTCGACCTGGGTCAGCCGGGCCGCCGCGGCGGCTATGGCCGATTCCAGTTCCGCCTGCCGCAGCCGCAGCATGCCGCGCAGCTCCTCCGCGCTCACCAACTCGTCGAGTATCGACCCCACCTGTTCCAGGCTGAAGCCGAGCTCCTTGAGCGCGATGACACGGTTGAGACGGGCGAGCTGTCCGGCCTCGTAGTAGCGGTAGCCGCTGGCGGGGTCGACACGGGCGGGGTGCAGCAGTCCGAGGGCGTCGTAGTGACGCAGCATGCGGACCGACACCCGGCCGTGTTTGGCGAAGTCTCCGATGGTGAACATGACGCCTTCCAGTGCAGGCCCTGACACGGTGTGAGAGTCAAGCGCGCCCACAGTACGCGGTCATCGGGCCAGGTCAGCGGCTCAGGGGAGTGGTGGGACCCACCGACTGGGTCCACTGACCTGGCCCCCCGGCCGGGCCTACCGGCTCGGCCCACCGGCTGGGCTCACAGGCTGGGCTCACCGGGCGGCCTGGCGGATGCAGAGATCCACGATGGAGGGCGGCAGGGACCCTTCGGCGGCCGCGCACAACTCGTCCGTGCGGGGCAGCGATGCCACGGGGTTCCGCGCGGGGCGGTCGGGCCGGGCGGCGGCCGCCTTGGGCGGGTGCGCGCGGCGTGGCGCGGCCGGCTTCGCGCGCCGTTCGGCCGCGGGGCGGGGGGTTTTGGCGGCAGGCCGGGAGCGTTCGCGTGCGCCGTCGCGGCCCGTGTCCTGCTGGTAGGCGTCGGCCCTCGCCGGGAGTTCACCGAGGGGCAGCGGCTCGGCGGGGATCCCGACCGGATCGGCTGCGGGGGACGCGTCGGGCGGCCCGCTGAGCTCCGGAGCGTCGGCGGGCGGTACGGAGCCACGCGCGGGCAGGTCGGAATCCCGCGGGCCGCCGACCGAGACGCAGCCGGTGCTCGCGAGGAGGGCGACGAGGGAGAGGGGCAGGGCCCGGCGCAACTGCATCGGACCACCATGCCGCAAGGGCGGGCGGGCCGGCCGCGGCGCTCACGCGGGGGAGCACGCGGACCAGGGGTGGGGAAGGCGCCGTGGGCGCCGCCGAAACGGTCCTGTGGGCGCACTGTGATCGTTTCTGCCCCCGCGGGAGGTTCACCGGTCCGGGAGAACGCGCACGTGGACGGGGGTGGACCTGGCGCGGAAATCCGGACAAGGTTCGGAGGGAACGACAGTGCGGATGCCGGGGGAGGCGCGACCCCCGGTGCTCCGCGTTGCCGTGCCGGTTCCCGGACCGGACCCGCCGTCCGGCGGGAACGCTCCGGGCGCCGGCTGCCTGTCCGCCTGCCTGCCTGCCTGCCTGCCTGCCCCGTACGGAGTCCCGCGCCATGACCGAAGCCCCTGCGCCCGGCAATGAACCCCGCACCCCGGAGCCGAAGCACCCGGCCGCATCGGGGTGCACTCCGGCCCCGGCCCCCGAACAACCCGTGCCCGCGCCCGACCCGGCGCCGGGGGCGGGCTCCCGGCCTGACTCCGTCTCCGGACCGGCCGCCGGGCCCGCCCCCGCGACGGGCGAGGCGGTCGCGCCGGACGAGGCCGTCGCCGGGTGGCGGGGATGGGGGGCCGTGGGGGCGGTGGCGCTCGGGATCTTCTGTCTCATCACCTCCGAATTGCTGCCCGTGGGCCTGCTCACCCCCGTGGGCGCCGATCTCGGTGTGTCCGACGGCACCGCCGGGCTCATGGTCACCGTGCCCGGGCTGGTCGCGGGATTCTGCGCACCCCTCGTCACCGTCGGCGCCGGCCGGCTCGACCGGCGGTGGGTGCTGGTCGTGCTGATCGCCCTGATGGCCGTCGCCAACCTGGTCGCCGCCGTGGCTCAGGACTTCGGGGTGCTGCTGGCCGCACGTCTGCTCGTAGGGGTCAGCGTCGGCGGGTTCTGGGCCATAGCGGGCGGCCTCGCCGTCCGCCTCGTACCCGCGCGCCACGTCGGCCGGGCCACCGCGCTCGTCTTCGGCGGCGTCCCCACCGCCTCCGTGCTCGGTGTCCCCGCCGGGACCCTGCTCGGCGAACTCGGCGGCTGGCGCTTCGCCTTCGCGGCCGTGGGCGGGCTCGGACTCCTCACGCTGGCCGCACTGGTCCTGCTCCTCCCGCCGCTGCCGCCGACCCGGACCATCACCTTCGCCCAACTCCCCGCCCTGCTGCGGCGCAACCGCGCGGTGCGGGCGGGGGTGGCCGTCACCTTCCTGGTGGTGACGGGCCAGTTCGCCGCGTACACCTTCGTACGGCCGATCATGCAGGACGTGTCCGGGGTGAACGCCGCCTACGTGAGCACCCTGCTCCTCGGGTACGGAGTCGCGGGCGTGGCGGGCAACTTCCTGGCGGGAGCGCGCGACCCGTACCGCACGCTGTTCACCGTCGGTGCCGCCCTCACCGTGATCCTGGCGCTGATCGCCCTGGTGCCGGGAGCGGTGGCGGGGACGGTGTTGCTGCTGGCCTGGGGGCTGGTGTACGGCGGGGTCTCGGTCAGCCTCCAGAGCTGGATGATCAAGGCCGCACCCGACGACGCGGAGGCCGCTTCCTCACTGATGGTGGCGATGTTCAACCTGGCGATCGCCGCGGGCGCGTTGTCCGGCGGTCTGGCCGTCGACGGCATCTCGGTGCCCGCGGCCCCGCTGGCCGGCGCCGCCCTGATGGCCATGGCGGCCGTCACCGTCCGGGTCACCTCGGCGTCCCGCACGGCCACACGCGCCGTCGTGGGCGCGGCCGCGCCGGCCGCCGTCAGCGCCCGAGACGCTTCACCGGCCGACCGGCGATAGATCAGCGGTGGCCCCTGGGGCAGGAGTTGGCCGTCCGCAATCCGGACGGTCAGCCGCTCGGTCTGGCAGAGGGACCACCACCCCCGACGGGACGGATCGAGGAAAGGGCCATACCCAGACCGGGCGGATGGGGTGGATCGGACATCCGGCTTGACCTGGGGCATCTCCTGGGGAAAGAGTGCGCCGGTCGAACACCGTCATCCGGACCGGCCCTGCCCGTGACGTCCGGATGTCCCCGTGTCTGGACGTCCCTGGACGTTCAGGTGTCCGGATGCCCTGCACCACCGCACGACCCGCACCTCGGAGAACCCGCACATGCCCATGCCCATGCCCGCCCACCCGGCCCGGCGCCGCCCGGACGGCTCTGGCCTCCGGCTGACCGGCGCGGACCCACGGTTCGGCAGCTTCGCCGTACCCGCCGTACCCGCCTCACGCGCCGTATCGGCCACGCCTGCGGCACCTGCCGGTGAGCCGGAGCAGGCCGAGGCGATCCGGCTCGGGGTCCCGACCGGCGCGGGCATGGCCGCGCCCCCGGCGATCGGCGGTGCCCGTGTTCCGGCCGCCGACGCCCGGACGGTCCTGGCCGCCCGGCGGCGCAGGACCTGACCGGCCGGGTACGGGGGCCGACACCGCACCGCCGCGCCGGCCCCCCGTACCCGCCGGGAGACAACCGTGTCCCCTGACCAGGATGGGAGTGGGCTCGTGCCCGACGACGACCGCTTGCTCGTACGCCCCTACGTAGCCCCCTCGGGCCCCCTGCCCGGCTCCTCCGCGCCGGTCTGGCCCGACGAGTCCGGGCGGATCACCGTACCGACCCGCTTCGGCCCGCCCGCCGAGGTGCCCGGGCCTTCGCCCGTACCCGTGGGGGAATCCGACCCCGCGCAGCAGGCCGCACCCTCGCCGGCCCCTGTCGGCGAGCGCCGGGGCAGCCGCCTCCCGTTCCTCGGACTCGCCCTGCTCGCACTCGGGGCGGCCGGGGCCCTCGCGTTCCTCCTGCGCAGCCCCGACCGGGAGCCGCCGCGCGCCGTGGCCCCGCCGGGCCTGTCCGTGCCGGTCCTCCCCGCGCGCAGCCCGGAGGCGGTCGAGGAACCGACCCCGGCCGTGGAGTCCGTACGCCCGCCCGCGCCCGGCACCCCGTCCGCGACGGCTCCGACCGGCACCGCTCAGACCCCTGCCGGCCCGTCCGCGGGTCCGAGCCGGGACCCGAAGCCGACGGGCCCGACGGGCAAGCGCCCGACGGCGCGCGACGGCGGGACCCTGAGTCCGGGGGACCGCGGGGCCGAGGTGCGGGCCCTGCAGGAACGGCTCCACGCGCAGGGGTTCACGTACGTCTCCGTCACCGGGGTGTACGACGGGCAGACCCGGCGCGGTGTCCTCCAGCTCCAGCAGAACAGGAGCATCGAGGGCGACCCGCCGGGCATCTACGGGCCGGTCACCCGCGCGGCCTTCCCGATCGAGGACTGACTCCTCCCCGGCGGTAGGACCCCGACGGCACATGGATCACACAGAGGTACTGCTCGTCGCAGGACGCGCGACCGTAGGCAGGACGACCGTGGGAGGGGAGGTCGCGGCGCGTCTGCGCGCCGCGACGGGTGCGCACCGCGTCATCGAACGGCATCGGCCCTGCCAGGACCGCGGTGAGGAGCCGGGCAGGATCTGAAGGAGACGGCCTGGCGGCCGGTCAGCGACCGCCGGCGACGCGCAGGACCGTACCGGTCGTGTAGGCGGCGTCCGCGGAGAGCAGCCAGGCGATGGCCGCGGCCACCTCCGTGGGCTGCCCGGCCCGACGGAGCGGGATCTCGGCGGCCGCGAGCGCCGGGCGGTCGGGATCCCCCATGGCGGCGTGCATGTCGGTGTCGATGATGCCGGGGGCCACGGCGTTGACCCGGATCCCGTCCGGGCCCAGCTCCTTGGCGAGCCCCAGGGTCAGGGTGTCGGTGGCCGCCTTCGTCGCGGCGTAGTGGACGTAGCGGCCGGGACTGCCGAGGGTGGCGGCCGCGGAGGAGACGTTGACGATCGCTCCGCCGCCCGACTCGGCCATGTCCCGGGCGGCCCGGCGGCAACAGAGCAGGTACCCGAGCAGGTTCACGTCGAGCACACGGCGCAGGTCCTCGGTCCGGATGTCGGCGAGCCGGCCCGGGGCGCCGGTCACTCCGGCGTTGTTGACCAGCCCGGTGACCGCACCGAGCTCGGCTCCGGCGATGTCGAAGAGCCGCTCCACGCCACACTCCTCGGAGGTGTCACCGCGCACGGTCACACACCGGGCGCCGGCCTCCCGCACCCGCTCGGCGGTGGCCTTGGCGGCCGCGTCGTCATGGAGGTAGCCGAGGACGAGATCGTGCCCGTCCGCGGCGAGCCGGACGCACGTGGCGGCACCGATACCGCGACTGCCTCCGGTGACGATGGTGACCGGACGACGTGACATATGAGCCTCCTGCATGACGCATTACCCCGTGTCGTGCCCACACCTGGATCGCCGCAGGCTAACACCGCGCTATGTGGGGGAGCGGCGGAAATGAGCTCCGGAGCGTGCTGCCGGATGGCGATCGGCCTCGCCGTCCCCGTGATCCGGGGAGCGGAGCTCCACGCGCCGACGTCCGCGAAACCCAAGGCCGTTGACAGGTGATCCGGTGCGCCGGGATCATGCGGGAGAGCGCTCTCCCGATGGTCGGGCGGTTGGTGTGCGAGGGGTGGACATGCGCGACGGCGACGTGGAACTACTGCTGGACAAGCTGGATCCCGAGCAGCGGGTGCGGCTGTTGACCGGGGCCGATACCTGGCGGACCCGGCCCGAACCGGACGTGGGGCTACGGGAGATCGTCTTCTCGGACGGCCCCGCCGGTGTGCGCGGACCCGGCTGGGACGAGCGGTTCACCTCGGCCCTGCTGCCCTCGCCCACCGCCCTCGGTGCGTTGTGGGACGAGGACCGGGTCCGTCGGCTCGGCGAACTGCTCGGCGACGAGGCCCGGCGCAAGGGCGTCCACGTCGTTCTCGCCCCCACCCTCAACCTGCACCGCAGCCCCCTCGCCGGACGCCATTTCGAGTGCTTCTCCGAGGACCCGTTGCTCGCGGGCCGTACGGGGGCGGCCCTCATCCGCGGCGTCCAGTCGCGGGGGGTGGCCGCGACGGCGAAGCACTACGTGGCCAACGACTCCGAGACGGAACGCCTGACCGTTGACGTACGGCTCGACGAGCGGGTGCTGCGCGAGCTCTACCTCGCGCCCTTCGAGGCCGCCGTCCAGGCGGGGGTGTGGCTGGTGATGTCGGCGTACAACAAGGTCAACGGTGTGACCATGAGCGAGAGTTCCCTGCTCGCCCACCCCTTGAAGGGGGAGTGGGGCTTCGACGGGGTGGTCGTCTCCGACTGGGGCGGTGTGCGCTCGACGGTGGCTTCGGCCGTCGCCGCGCAGGATCTGGCGATGCCGGGCCCCCGCGGTCCCTGGGGCGAGGCGCTGCGGGATGCCCTGGCGAGCGGCCGGGTCCCGGCGGAGGCGGTCGAGGACAAGGTCCGCCGACTCCTGCGATTGGCGTCCCGCGTGGGGACCCTCGTCCCCGGAGGCAATCCTCCGGCCCGGGCTTCGACGCTGGTTCCGGACCCGGCCCGGGTTCCGCCCTCGGGCCGGCTCGATGCCTCGGAGTCGGCGCCGACCGCGGTCCGCGGTGATGCCTCCGCCCCCGACGCCCTGCGCCGGGAGGTGCGGGGCGCGGCTGCTGCGAGCTTCGTCTTGTTGGAGAACCGCGGGGTGTTGCCCCTGGACAAGGGGGCGTTGGGGCGGGGGGTCGCCGTCACCGGGGTGCATGCCGATGAGCCCCGGGTCCAGGGCGGCGGGAGTTCCGAGGTGTTTCCGCAGCGTGTGGTCAGTCCGCTCGACGGGCTGCGGAGCGCGCTGGGCCCGCACGTCCGGGTCGCCTACGAAGCGGGCCCCGTGCCCGAGAGCGGCGGCGGGCAGGTTCCGCTGGGTGCGCGGTACGCCCGCGACCCCGAAAGCGGTGCGCCGGGCGTGCGGTTGCGCGTGCTCGACGCCGACGGGGCGGTGCTGTGCTCCGCCCACCAACCCTCCGGCCGGGTGCTGGAACCGGAACTGCCGCCCGGCGCCCACACCGTCGAGCTCGCCGCCGTCCTCCACCCGGACACGAGCGGAACCTGGACCCTCGGACTGGGCGGCTTCGGCGCACTGCGCCTCTCCGTCGACGGAACGGCCCTGCTCGACGGCGTGTTCCCGCCCGAGACCGCCGACCCGGCCGTCATCCACGTCCGCCCGCCCCAGCACACCGCCCGGATCGCGCTCACCGCCGGCCGGCCGGTGCGCGTCGTGGCCCGGCGCGAGCTCGCCTCCGGCACGGGCCGGGCGACCGTACTCACCGCCGCACCGCCCCTTCCGGGCCGAGCCGAGGCACTCGCCGCCGCCGTGTCCGCCGCCCGGGCGGCCGACGTGGCGGTCGTGGTCGTCGGCACCACCGAAGGCGGGGAATCCGAGGGGTTCGACCGCACCTCGCTCCGACTGCCGTCACTTCAGGACGAGTTGGTGGCGGAGATCGTCCGCGCGAATCCCCGTACCGTCGTCGTCGTCAACTCCGGCGGCCCCGTCGAACTGCCCTGGCGCGAAGCCGCCGGAGCCGTCCTCCTCACCTGGTTCCCCGGCCAGGAAGGCGGTCACGCCCTGGCCGACGTCCTCCTCGGTCGCGCCGAGCCGGGCGGGCGGCTCCCCACCACCTGGCCGGCCACCCTCGCCGACGCCCCCGTACGCACCACACGGCCCACCGACGGCAGGCTCCCGTACGAGGAAGGTCTGCACACCGGTCACCGCGCCTGGCTGCGGAGGGGAGCCGCCGGCCCGGCTCCCGCGTACTGGTTCGGACACGGACTCGGCTACACCACCTGGGAGTTCGAGCGCCTCGGTGCCCCGGAACCGACCCCGGGTGGGGGCTACGAGGTGCCCGTGATCCTCCACAACACCGGCACCCGGCGCGGCCGAGAGGTCGTCCAACTCCACCTGACCCGACCGGACTCGGCGATCGAGCGCCCGGTGCGCTGGCTCGCGGGCTGGGCGTCGGCGGAAGCGGAGCCGGGGGAGCGGGTGACGGCGTACGTACGGATTCCCGCGCGGGCCCTCCAGCACTGGTCCCCGCAGGCCGGGGGCTGGACGGCGGAGCCGGGGCGGTTCACCGTCCTGGCCGGTCGCAGCGCGGGCGACCTGCCGCTCCGGGGTGTGATCGAGGTCGGCGCCGGCTTCTGACCGAGCTCGGAGTGAGGTCCGGGGAAGTGGTCGCGCGGTCTGATCCAGGTCCCGGGGGGTGCGGGCGCGGGCGGCTAAAGTGCCGCCATGGACGCAGCGAGCACGGCCGCCGGCATGGGCACCGGCACGGCCACCGGCACCGGTACGGCCCCGACCCTGGAGGACGTGGCCCGCGCCGCCGGGGTGTCCCGGGCCACGGTGTCCCGCGTGGTGAACGGGGTCCGCAATGTGGATCCCGCCATCCAGCAGGCGGTCCAGCGGGCCGTCGCCGCGACCGGGTACGTACCGAACCGCGCGGCCCGCTCGCTGGTGACCCGGCGCTCGGGCGCGGTGGCGCTGGTGGTCTCGGGCGCGGGAGCGGACACCGGCCGGGTGTTCCAGGACCCCTTCTTCGGGCGGGTGGTGAGCGGAGTCGTACGGGCCCTGCGGCCGCGCGGAGTGCATCCGGTGCTGCTGTTCGCCGACGGGGAGGCGGACCGCGCGCAGGTGCTCGCGTACCTCACGCAGGGCGGTGGCGACGGGGCCCTGCTCGTCACCACCGACGGCCGGGACCCGCTGCCCGGCCTGCTCGCGCGCGCCGGTCTGCCCGCGGTGCTCTTCGCCCGCCCGGCGCCCGGGGTTCCGCTGGACTGGGTCGACCTGCGCCACCGCGAGGGCGGGGTACTGGCCGGGCGGCACCTCCTCGCCCGGGGCTGCAGGCGGCTCGTCGCGATCGGCGGCCCGGCGGACGTCCCGGCGAGCCGGGACCGGGTGGCGGGCTTCCGGGAGGCGGGCTTCCGGGAGGCGCTGGCCGGAGCGGCGGTACGGGTGGCCGAGGCGGACTTCACGCTGGACGGCGGCGAGCAGGCGATGCGCGCGCTCCTCGCCGAACACCCCGACCTGGACGGTGTGTTCGCGGCGAACGACCTGATGGCCCAGGGGGCCTGTCTGGTGCTGCGCGAACACGGCCGCCGGATCCCGGAAGACGTGGCGGTGGTCGGCTTCGACGACTCCGGCGCGGCGGTGGCGGCCAGGCCCCGCCTGACGACGGTCCGCCAGCCGGTCGAGGAGATGGCGGCGGAGATGGTCCGCCTCCTCCTGGACCGCGTGTCCGGCACGGCGGCACCCGAGCCGGTGGAAGTGCTCTTCGACCCGGAACTGGTGGTCCGCGACTCGGCGTAGGCGCGGATGGCGCTGGCCGCTGGCCGGGCCCAGGGAGCGGGGCCGTAGCAGAGGGCATCGGGATGCGGGCCGGTGTGAGCCGTGGCCACCGCGCGGTGGCCACGGGCCGGATGCGCCGGTGCGCCCGGTTGGGCCCCAGGTGAAGTGCCTCGGCCTCGGTGCCCAACCGCCCGCTCCCGCTCCGAGCCCGGCCGGCCCCGGCCGCCTCGGCCGGCCGGCCCCGGCCGCCCCGGCCCTCCCGCCCCCCGTCGGTCACGCGTTCGCGTCGGCTCAGCAGTCGAAGGCCGACCAGCAGATGTCGTTGCGCAGTCGCTGGTCGTCGAGTACGAGTTCGCGGATCGCCTCCGGGAGCTGCTCGCGCTGCCACCGGCACTCGCGGCGTCCTGCCTCCTCGGCTCCGCCCTCGCCTTCCGGGGCGGCGGCGCGTGCGGCCTTGATCGCGTAGGCGGCCGCGCCGAGCTCGTGCGCGGCGACGTGGGCGACGGCTCCGGCCTGGCCCGCGGCGTACGCGGCATGACGGGCCGCCCCGCGCAGATCCCTGGCCGCGCCCATCGCATGGCCGCCCGCCGCGCGCGACCGGGTCATCGTGACCTCGCCGCGCACCCACGCGCGGGCGTGCTCGATCGCCTGACGCGGTCGCGGGTCCTCGGGCCGGACCGACTCGAACAGGTCGAGGACGTGCTCCGCGCAGGCTGCCGCCCACAGGGCGAGGAGGTGATGATCCGGATCGGTGAGGGTCCCGCCCCGGCGGATCGTCACGAAGCGGGGGTCCCGGATCTTCGGGAGGATCATGGTGGGCGCTCCTTGGTCGGGTCGGGCGTCAGGGTAGCGCCGCCCGGGCGCACGTTGCCCCAGCGCTCCCCTGACGCCCGCCCCGCCCCTACCGCCGCCCCTACCCCCGCCCCGCCGTCGACGCGGAGCCGCCGCGGGTCTGGAGGGACGTCTGCCAGCCCGGGGCTTCCGCCGCGGGTTCCGGCGGGGTGCGGCGGCCGCCCGTGGCGAAGAAGGCCGCCAGGGGGAGCGTGGCCGCGCCCACGGTGACCGCGTCCGGGCCCAGTGAGCCCATGTCGATGGTGACCCGGGCCGCCGGGTGGCGCAGCGAGTAGCGTGTCGCGTGTTCCCGTACCGCCGGGAGGATGTGCGGGCCCAGCATCAGGCCGGCCCAGCCGCCGATCAGGATCCGCTCCGGCTGGAAGAGGTTGATGACGTCCGACAGGCCCGCGCCCAGGTACTCCGCGGTCTCGTCGAGCACGTCGAGTGCGATCGCGTCCCCGCCGCCGGCCGCCGCCAGCAGCGCGGCCAGGGCGCCCTCCTCGTCCCCGGCGACCACGTCCCCTCCGCCGCCCCGCTCCGCCCACCGGGCCAGGAGCGACTCCGCTCCCGTGTACGCCTCCAGGCAGCCCAGCGCCCCGCAGCGGCAGCGCCGCCCGCGGACCTGCACCGTCAGGTGGCCCCACTCCAGGGGTGCGCCCCCGGTGGTGGCGCCGTCCGGGGAACCGTCGGTGATCAGGCTCGCCCCGACGCCGGAGCCGAAGAGGACGACCACCGCGTCCCGGGCCCCGCGTCCCGCGCCGAACCACATCTCCGCCTGGCCGAGCGTGCGCGCGCCGTTGTCGATGATGTACGGGACCTCGGGCGGCACGGCCTGCGTCGCGCGCAGCAGCGCCTCCAGCGGGACCGCGTCCCAGCCGATGGTCTGCCCGTGGACCACGGTTCCGCCCGGCGCGTCGCGGTCGACGATGCCCGGTACGCCGATGCCCACTCCCAGGAGCCGGTCCGTCCCGACCCCCGCCCGTTCCAGGACGGTGGCGATGCCGCTCCGTACGTGGTCGACGATCGGGCCGACGTCGTAGCAGCCGCGCGGCTGCAACGGGAGCTCGGTGCGGGCCAGTTCGGTGAGGGTGAGGTCGAACAGCTCGACCCTGACCCGGGTTTCGCCCACGTCGATGCCGATCATGTGCGCGCTGCCGGGCGCGACGCGCAGCAGCGTGCGCGGGCGGCCGCCGTCGGAGTCGACGATGCCGGCCTCCTCCAGCAGTCCGTCCGCGACGAGCTCACCGACCACGTTGCTGACGGATCCCGAGCTGAGCCCGGTCGCGGGGCCCAGTTCCTGCCGGCTCATGGGCCCGCCGAAGTACAACTGCTGCAGCACGGCGCTGCGGTTGCCCCTTCGCAGGTCCCGCACCGTACGTCCACTGCGCCCCGTGGTCATGTGGCTCCTTCCGCCCTGACATCGATCGCAACATACCCTTGCGCGACCCCTTGACGCGACCCTTTCCCGAGGCTTAACTCACGTCCTAAATTAAGGCCTGGAAAGAACGGAGCCGCCGAGTACCCGGTTGGGGCCGGGTGCTCGCACCGTTCGCCGGCCTTTCTCCTCAACCCTGCCGAAAGGGACCGAGCCGCCATGCGCAGAACCCGAGCCGCCGCCGTCACCGCCGTCACCGTCTCCATGCTCGCAGCCGCCACCGCCTGCGGAGGCGGATCCGCGGATGCGGAGGGCTCCAACAAGGCCCCCAAGGAGATCACCTACTGGGCCTCCAACCAGGGCCCCGACATCGCGGCGGACCAGGCGACCCTCGGCCCGGAGCTGAAGAAGTTCGAGGAGCAGACCGGCATCAAGGTCAAGCTCGAAGTCGTCCCGTGGTCGGACCTGCTCAACAGGATCCTCGCCGCCACCGCTTCCGGGCAGGGCCCCGACGTCCTGAACATAGGCAACACCTGGTCCTCCTCCCTGCAGGCCACCGGCGCCCTGCTGCCCTGGGACGCCAAGAACTTCGAGGCGATCGGCGGCAGGGACCGGTTCGTGGAGTCCGCCATCGGTTCGGCGGGCGCCAAGGGCAAGGACCCGGCCGCCGTCCCGCTGTACTCGATGTCGTACGCGCTCTACTACAACAAGAAGATGTTCCAGGAGGCGGGCATCGCGAAGCCCCCGGCCACCTGGGACGAGATGGTCACCGTCGGCCAGAAGCTGTCCAAGGACGGCAAGTGGGCCCTGGGCGCCGAGGGCGCGAACCTCTCCAACAACATCCACCAGGCCTTCGTCTTCTCGCAGCAGCACGGCGCGGAGTTCTTCGACGCGAGCGGCAAGCCCACCTTCGACAGCGCGGCCAACGTCGACGCCGTCAAGCAGTACGTCGACCTGATGGCCAAGGACAAGATCATCGCCCCGGGCAACGCCGAGTACGACAAGAACCAGTCCCTCCAGGACTTCGCCAACGGCAAGACCGCGATGGTCCTGTGGCAGAACGCGGCGAGCAGCTTCAAGGCCCAGGGCATGAAGGAGGGCGACTGGGGCGTGGCACCCGCCCCCGTCCCGGCCGGCGGCGCCCCCGGCGCCGGCAAGAACGTCAACTCCATGGTCGCCGGCATCAACCTGGCCGTCTTCAAGAACACCGACAACATCGACGGCTCCCTGAAGTTCGTGAAGTTCATGACCAGTGACGAGGAGCAGAAGATCCTCAACGAGACCTACGGCTCCATCCCGCCGGTCAAGGCGGCCCAGACGCACCCCGCCTTCGGCACCGAGGACCTCACGGTGCTCCGCAACACCCTGTCCACCAGCGCCGCGCCGCTCCCGCAGGTCCCCGAGGAGTCCCAGTTCGAGACCGCGGTCGGCACCGCCGTCAAGGAGCTCTTCGCCGACGCCGCGGCCGGCCGCCCGGTGACCACCGAATCGGTCAAGGCGAAGCTCACCAAGGCCCAGCAGCAGATGCAGAAGTGAGTAACCGTTCATGACCTCCGCCACGGCGGGAAGGGTGCGGCGTACCACTGCCCGGGTACGCCGCACCGGGCGCCTGCGCCGCGCCGCCCTGCCCTACCTCCTGCTCCTGCCCGCCCTGTTCTTCGAACTGCTCGTCCACCTCGTCCCGATGGTGATGGGCATCGTGATGAGCTTCCGGCAGCTGACCCAGTTCTTCATCCGGGACTGGTCCAGCGCCCCCTGGTCGGGCCTCGACAACTACGAACTCGCCGTCGACATCAACAAGCCCGTCGGCGAAGCACTGCTGGGCTCCTTCTTCACGACCTGCCTGTTCACCCTCCTCTCGGTGGCCCTGTGCTGGTTCCTCGGCACCGCCACCGCCGTGTTCATGCAGGAGACCTTCCGCGGCCGCGGACTCCTGCGCGGCCTGTTCCTGATCCCCTACGCGCTGCCCGGCTACGCGGCCGTCATCACCTGGGCGTTCATGTTCCAGCGGGACAACGGCCTGGTGAACCACGTCATCCACGACCAACTGGGCCTCGGCGGGGCCGAGCACACCTTCTGGCTGCTGGGAGAGAACAGCTTCTGGGCCCTGCTGACCGTCTCCGTCTGGAAGGGCTGGCCGTTCGCCTTCCTCATCGTGATGGCCGCTCTCCAGAACGTTCCCAAGGACCTCTACGAGGCGGCCGCGCTGGACGGGGCCGGGACCTGGCAGCAGATCCGCCGGATCACCCTGCCCTCGGTCAGCGCCGTCAACCAGGTCCTGATCCTGGTGCTGTTCCTGTGGACCTTCAACGACTTCAACACCCCCTTCGTGCTGTTCGGCAAATCGGCCCCCGAAGCGGCCGACCTCATCTCCATCCACATCTACCAATCCAGCTTCGTGACCTGGAACTTCGGCACCGGCTCGGCCATGTCCGTCCTGCTGCTGCTCTTCCTGCTGCTGGTCACCGCGGTCTACCTGTTCTTCACGACACGGGGACGGAAGGAAGCCGATGCCTGACCGCAACCGCCGGGCCGCCCTGCACGGCCGCCCGCGCACGCGGCCCCGTACGAGATCACCGCTCGACCCCCCGACGTCGTTCAAGGTGATCCGGGCCGTCTTCCTCACCCTCCTGGCCGGCTTCGTCGCGCTGCCCGTCTACGTGATGGCCGCCAGCTCGCTCAAGCCCCTCAAGGACGTGGCGGGAGAGTTCCGCTGGATCCCCAGCGGGCTCACCATCCGCCCCTACATCGACATCTGGCACACGGTCCCGCTCGCCAAGTACTTCGTGAACTCGCTCATCGTGGCGGGCTCGGCCACCGCCTGCTCCGTCGTGATCGCGATCTTCGCGGCCTACGGGGTCAGCCGCTACCGCTTCCGCGGCAAGCGCCTCTTCACCGTGACGGTGCTGTCCACCCAGATGTTCCCCGGGATCCTCTTCCTGCTCCCGCTGTTCCTGATCTTCGTCAACATCGGCAACACCACCGGGATCGCCCTGTACGGATCCCGCGGCGGACTGATCCTCACCTATCTCACCTTCTCCCTCCCCTTCTCCATCTGGATGCTCATCGGGTACTTCGACTCGGTGCCCCGCGAACTCGACGAGGCCGCCACCGTGGACGGCTGCGGACCGCTCGGCGCGCTCTTCCGCGTCGTCATCCCGGCCGCCGTACCCGGCATCGTCGCCGTCGCCGTCTACGCGTTCATGACCGCCTGGGGCGAAGTGCTCTTCGCCTCCGTCATGACGAACGACGCCACCCGGACCCTCGCCGTCGGACTGCAGGGCTACTCCACGCAGAACGACGTGTACTGGAACCAGATCATGGCCGCCTCGCTCGTCGTCAGCATCCCCATCGTCGCCGGATTCCTGCTGCTACAGCGGTACTTGGTGGCCGGACTCACGGCAGGAGCCGTCAAATGACCCTGTACGCAGAACGTTTCAACGCGGGCCGTCCCGACAGCGCCCCCGACTCCATCGACCTCGCGGCACTGCCCCGCGACTTCGTCTGGGGCACCGCCACCTCCGCCTACCAGATCGAGGGAGCCGTGGCGGAGGACGGCCGCGCCCCCTCCATCTGGGACACCTTCACCCGCGTCCCCGGCGCCATCGACGGCGGCCACAACGGGGACACCGCCTGCGACCACTACCACCGCTGGCGGGACGACATCGACCTGATGCGGCAGCTCGGCACCAACGCCTACCGGCTCTCCGTCGCCTGGCCCCGCGTCCTGCCCGGCGGCGACGGCCCGGTCAACGCCAAGGGCCTCGACTTCTACGACCAGTTGATCGACGGCCTGCTCGCCGCCGGCATCGAACCGTCGGTCACCCTCTACCACTGGGACCTCCCGCAGGCCCTGCAGGACCGGGGCGGATGGCCCGAGCGGGCCACCGCCGAGCACTTCGCCGCGTACGCCGGCACCGTCGCGCAGCGCCTCGGCGACCGCGTCACCCAGTGGGCGACCCTCAACGAACCCCTCTGCTCGGCGTGGATCGGCCACCTCGAAGGCAAGATGGCCCCGGGCGCGACCGACCTCACCGCCGCCGTCCGCGCCTCCTACCACCTGCTGCTCGGCCACGGCCTGGCCGCACAGGCCATCCGTGCCGCAGCACCCGGCGCGCAGATCGGCATCGTCAACAACCTCTCCACCGTCGAGCCCGCCTCCGACAGCGAATCCGATCGTGCGGCCGCCCGGCGGATGGACGGCCACGTCAACCGCTGGTGGCTCGACCCGGTGCACGGCCGCGGCTTCCCCGCCGACATGCGGGAGGTCTACGGAGTCGATCTCCCCGAGCGGCCCGGCGACCTGGAGACCATCGCCGCACCGCTCGACTGGATCGGCCTGAACTACTACTTCCCGCAGGTGGTCACCGCCGACCCGCACGGCGCCGCCCCCTACGCCCGGATGATCGACCGGCCCGACGTCCCGCGCACCGGCATGGACTGGGAGGTCGACGCGGACGGCCTGGAGGCCCTCATCATGCGGCTGACCGAGGAGTACGGGGCCCGGCGCATCCTCATCACCGAGAACGGTTCCTCCTACCCCGACACCGTCGCCCCCGACGGCAGCGTCCACGACCCCGAGCGCACCGCCTACCTCACGGCCCACCTGGCCGCCTGCGCCCGCGCCGCCCGCCGCGGCGCTCCGCTGGCCGGCTACTACGCCTGGTCCCTCCTCGACAACTTCGAATGGGCCTACGGCTACGACAAGCGGTTCGGACTGGTCCACGTGGACTACGAGACCCAGCAGCGCACCGTGAAGACCAGCGGACGCCACTACGCGGACGTGATCGCCGCCCACCGCGCGCCGTAGCCGCTCTGCCCGCTGCCCCCTTCCACCCCACCCTTCCCACCCCACCCCACCCGGGACCGCTCCGCCGCGCCGCGCCCGCCCCTCCTCCCGGGGCGGGCGCGGCTCTTCGTGGTGGGATGGGGGTCGGGGGCACGCGACCGGCGCACGGAGAGGCGAGAGGTATGTCCGAGGACCAAGAGGGCACCATGCGGGCGATGACGTACGACACGTACGGCGGAGTGGAGGTGCTCTCCGAGAGCCGGATCAAGGTGCCCAAGGTCGGCCCCGGAGAGGTCCTCGTCCGGGTCCGCTGCGCCTCCGTCAACCCCGTCGACTGGAAGATCATGGCGGGCGGGCTCGACGGCCTGATGGACGTCGTGTACCCCGTCGTCCCCGGCTGGGACGTGTCCGGGACGGTCGAGTACGCGGGCATCGACACCCCCGAGTTCACCGCGGGCGACGAGGTCGTCGCCTACGCGCGCAAGGACTACGTCCACGGCGGCACCTTCGCCGAGTTCGTGACCGTGCCCGTACGGGCCCTCGCGCCCAAGCCCGCTTCCCTGACCTGGCAGCAGGCCGCCGGACTGCCGCTGGCCGGCCTCACCGCGTACCAGCTGCTGACGCGCCTGGACACCGGCAAGGAGGACACCGTCCTCGTACACGGAGCCGCGGGCGGCGTCGGCTCCCTGGGCGTGCAGATCGCCCGCGCGCTCGGGGCCCGCGTCATCGGCACCGCATCCGCGCGCAACCACGACCGGCTGCGCGAGCTGGGCTGCGAACCCGTCGAGTACGGCGAGGGCCTCGCGGACCGGGTCCGCGCCCTGGCGCCCGACGGGGTCACCGTCGTCGCCGACTTCGTCGGGGGAGTCCTCGACACCACCCTGGCGGTCCTGGCCGAGGGCGGCCGGCACGCCTCCATCGCCGACCACAACGTACTCGGCGCCGGTGGCCAGTGGATGTGGGTGCGACCGGTCGGCGCCGACCTCGCCGAGCTGGGCCGGATGGCCGACGCCGGGCAGCTCACCGTCACCGTCGCGGAGACCTTCCCGCTCGCGGAACTGCCGGCCGCCTTCGAGCTCAGCAGGGAAGGACACACCGCCGGGAAGATCGTCCTGGAGGTCTGAGCCCGGCGGAGGACTTCCGCACGCGGAGCCGCGCGCCGCCCGGGTCAGGTTCGGGCGGCGCGCGGGGTGTGCGGGGCGTCGGGCCAGGGATCAGGCGTAGACGCCGAAGTGGAACAGGGAGTAGCCGTAGCCGGTGCCCCGTTGGGTCAGGTCGAGGCGCACGTACCGGCCCGACGCGAAGATGTCGAAGTCGTCGATGCCGCCGTCACCGTTGGAAGTGGCGTGAGCCGTGCGCCAGTTCTGGCCGTCGTCCGACACCTTGATGGTGTACGCCTTGCCGTACGCGGTCTCCCACACCAGCTGGGCGTGCCGCAGCTGCTTCACCGACCCCAGGTCCACCTGGAGCCACTGGGCATCGGACCACGTCGTCGCCCAGCGCGTGCCGGCGTTTCCGTCGGTGGCCAACTGCGGACCGCACGGGCAGCCGCCGTAGCCGTCGTTCTGGAAGGTCGAGGCGGTCGTGGGCCGGTTCAGCGCCACGTCCGTGCCCGACACCGGCGGCGGGACCACCTTCACCGAGCGCTGCTCGACGCCCACGTTGCCGCGGCCGTCCTTGACCTTGACGTAGAGCTTCCACGCGCCGGTCTTCGCGGGGGCCGTGGCCTTGAGCGTGCCGTTGCCCAGGTGGGTCGACGGCACCGAGATCAGCCCGCCGCCCCCGTCCACGTACTTGCTGCCCCAGAGCACCTCGTACGCGAGCTGGTCACCCTCGGCATCGGTCGCCGGGGCCTGGATGGTGATCTCCTTGCCGGCCGGGACGGCGCCCGGGTCGGGGACGGAGGGGACGGCCACGGTCGGCGGGAGGTTGTCGCCCGCCGTGCCGCCTCCGTAGGCGCGCTTGACCGCGTAGTACATCTTGCGGCGCTCCCCGGCCGGGGTCAGGTTGAACCAGTGCCCGCCGAAGTCGTACTCGGTGCCGTAGTGGAACACCGTGGCGCCCAGGGCCACGCCCCCGTGTCCGGTGACACAGTTCCAGGCGTTGGTGTAGCCGTCGGCCTTGGCCTGGTCGCCGGGCTCCAGCGGGACGCCGTTCGCGTCGTTCGGAACCTCCCACTCACCCGCCGGGCCGGTCTCCGTGATGATGTAGGGCTTGGTGTAACCACCCTGCTGCCAGGCCTGCTTGACCCCACAGGCCTCCTTGTAGGCGTTGACGGCATAGAGGTCCAGGTCCGGGGAGTTGCGCTTGTAGTACGTCCAGGCGCCCACCCAGGCGTCGGTGGAGGTGACCGGGTGGTTGGCGTCGATGCGGTGGATTGCCTTCGCCACGTCGTTCACGAAGGCCGTGTACGCGTTGCGCTGGTTCTCCAGCTCGGTGCCGGAGTAGCAGTTCTGCAGTCCGAGCACCGACTCGTTGCCGACGTTCCACATCAGGACGGCCGGGTTGTCGCGGTAGGTCTGCACCCACTTGGTGAACTCGGCCAGCATGTTGTTCTTGTACGTCGTGTCCGTGACGTAGTTCGTGCAGCCGCCGCTGCCCGGACCGCCGCCGGGCTGGAGCCAGAAGCCGGCCACGACCTTGATGCCGTTCGCGTTGGCGGCGTCGAACAGCTGGGCGCTGCCGGCGTCGGTGCCCCAGGTGCGGATGGTGTTGGCGCCCAGCGACTTCACGTCGGGGAGCAGGCGCGCGGCATCGGCCGGGGAGGGTCCCCAGGTGACGCCTTTGACGAGATACGGAGAACCGTTCACGGTCAGCTGCCAGTTGCCCTGGGATCCGGTCACCTTGACCACGCTGCCGGCGGCCTGGGCCGGGCCGGCGGGCACGAGGGTGACGGCGCCCGCGAGCAGGGCGGCGGTGGCCACGGTGCTGCGCATGCGGGTGAGCATGCAGGAACCTCCTTGGGAGGGAGTGGGGGGAGGGGGAGCGCTACGGGAGGCGGCCGTCGGGGCCGAGCACGGTGCCGGCCTCCGGGTGGTACTGGTCGTAGCCGCGGTTGTTGCACTGCAGGCCACCCTTGATGCACTGCTCGACCATGGCGTTCAGGGTGCGCTCGTCCCACGCGTTGAAGAAGTCGTAGTGGAAGGAGTGGCCGGAGCCGCTGGACAGCCTGACCTGGGACATGTCCCCGCTGACCGGGAAGGCCATCTTGAACTCGACCATCGGGACTGCGACCGGGTGGGAGGCGGGACAGACGTTGTCGTTGTTGCCGGGCTTGGTGACCGGGTAGGCCATGTGCGCCTTGTGGTCGGGTGTGTCGAGGTTCTTTCCGTCCCAGCAACTGGGCGACTGCATCCGGATGTTGAGCTGGGTGCCGGCCGGGCAGTTGGCCGGGAACTCGGTGTTCTTGAAGCTGTCACCGCACTCCCAGCCCTCGACCCAGCCCTTGTGGCCGCGGAACTCCGCCGCGGTCTGGGTCGGGCTGCCGACGAGGAACCGCAGACCCTTGGGGAAGGGGCGCACGCTGGTGTAGTCGGTGACCCCGGTCTTGTAGTAGATGACTTGGGGGCCCGTGGGCAGGACCTTCTGGCTGCCGTTGAAGAGGGTCGGCATCCAGTAGCCGGACAGGTCGCCGACCGCGGTGCAGGCCGTGCTCCCGGCGCTGAGCGAGGCGGTGGTGCTGTTGGCGTTCGTGCCGGTGTTGCCCATGAAGGTGTGGTCGTGGGAGGCGCCGGGGCGGCCCGCGTAGACGATCGGGTCGTCCGGCGCGGTCTTGGTGACCGAGCAGTTGGCCTGGAACTCGTGGAAGTAGCGGTCCGGCGGGTTGTTCCAGGACGGGGTCACACCGGTGACCTGCGGAACGGCCGGGATGTAGCCGTCACCGTCGGGGTCGTCGCCGCCGGCGAGCGGGGCCACGGCGGCGTGGTTCATGTTCATGTGGACGGTGCCGGAGTCGGGTGTCGCCTGCGCGGTGAGCGCTGTGGCGCCGAGGCCGGCGGCCGCGGTCACCGCGACGGCGGCCGAGAGCAGGAACGCGGACAGGGTCCGCGGTCGGAGATTCATCGTTCAGCTCCTTCTGGGGGGGAGGGGTGGAGGAGCGCGGGTGGGAGAGCGCTCTCTCAGATGGCCCGGAAAACGCGGGGCGGCCGGCAGCCGCCCCGCGAACCGGGGGTCAGGGGTGGATCAGGGGAAAGAGACGACGGTGGAGGGGATGGTCGAGGTGCCCGAGGTCGGCGCGCCCGTGTTGTTGATGACGTGCTCGTACTGGCCGTTGCCGCCGAGCGAGACCACGAGGATGTCGTGGAACTTCACGCCCGGCTTCACCGGGACCTGGAAGCCGTGGTCCTGGCGGATCGTCGGGTCGACGTTGTAGTAGCAGTAGCTGCCCAGGCCCCAGCCCTCGTGGGTGTTGACCGAGTCGGCGACCTTGTAGGCGGCGAATCCCTTGATCGAACCGTTCTGGATCGCGGCCTGGTTGGGGGCGTCGTACGCCTTCTCGTTCTGGAAGAAGATCGTGCGGCCGCGCTCGCCGTTCCACTCCACGTCGTACTTGTTGAAGTGCTCGACGAACAGGCCGGTGGCCAGCACGTCGTCACCGTTGACGCGGAACCCGTAGTCGGAGCGGTTGGTCTCCCAGCCCACCCCGTCGCCGTGGTCGGCGCGCCAGATCCAGGTGTGGTCGACGATCGTGTCGTGGTTGTTGATCACCATGCCGACCGTCGCCTTGCCCGCACCGGCGCCGCCGACGCGGATGAAGACGTCCTGGACCGTGGTCGGGTTCGCCGCATGGTCCGTCGTGGTGCCGGCCGGGCCGACCTCCAGCAGGGTCGGGGAGTTGACCTGACCCGCGTCGACCAGGAAGCCGGCGAGCTTCACGCCGTCGACGTCGGCGACCTTCATCGCCGTCACGCCGTTGTCCGGGATGATGGTGGCGAGTCCGAGGCCCAGGACGACCGTGTCCGCCCGGTTGACCTGGATCGTCTGGTCGACGTGGTAGACGCCCGGGGTGAAGAGCAGGTGCAGGCCCTGGGCCAGCGCCTGGTTCATCGTCGCTGCGCTCGTGCCGGGCTTGACCACGTAGAACTGGCTCAGCGGGATCGAGGAGCCCTGCGGCGCCCCGTTGCCCCAGGAAGTGCCGCGTGCGTTCACGCGCTTGGCCGGGACGAACACCTTGTACTCGGAGCCGTCCAGGTACAGGAACGGCTTCTCCCGGGAGACCGGGGTGGTGTCGAGGGTGGTGTAGCGCGGCTCCGGGAAGCTCTGCGCGGGAGCTCCCTGGGTGCCGGAGAAGACCTGGTTCCAGACGCCGTTGGACCAGCCGCCGATGGAGCTGTCACGGGTGTACCACTGCTGCTGCGAGTAGTTGCCGACCTGGCCGTCGATCTTCGAGTCGGCGATGAAGCCGCCCGAGGACCATCCGTAGCCGGACGGGGCGAGGTTGAGTCCGCCCTTGATGTGCATCCGGCGGAACGGCGCGGCCTGCGAGACGGCCCAGCGGTTGGTGCCGTTGACCGGGTTGAGGGCCAGGTTCTCGGTCGAACGCCAGAAGTTCTGGGTGGCGTTGCCGCCGAACCAGCCCGCGTCCACGGTCACGTCACCGTTGATGGTGGTGTCGTCCGGGCTCAGACCGAGGCCGGAGATCGAGGTGTAGAAGCCGATCTGGGCGTTGAGGCCGTTGTAGGTGCCCGGCTTGAAGAGGAACTGGTAGCGCCCGGAGCCGAACTGCGCCGACTCCTGCTGGGCGAAGACCTCGTCCAGCTTGGCCTGGATGTTCGGCGTGGACGGGTCGAAGACGATCACGTTGGGGCCGAGGTCACCGCCGCCGGGGAGGGTCGGGCCGGTGCTGGTGGTTCCGTAGACCTGGAACTCCCAGAGCGAGTAGCCGTATCCGGTGGTGCGCTGGGTGCCGTAGACGCGGACGTAGCGGGCGTTGCCGGTGATGTCGTGGGTCTGGACGCCTCCGGTGCCGTTGGCGGTGGAGTAGGCGGTGGCCCAGTTCGTGCCGTCCGTGGACAGCTCCACGCGGTACGCCTTGGCGGCGGCGGTCTCCCAGCGCAGGACGACCTGGCTCAGCTGGGCGGTGGCGCCGAGGTCGACCTGTATCCACTGCGGATCGGCGAACTGGCTCGACCAGCGGGTCCCGTTGTTGCCGTCCACGGCCGCGGAGGCCGGGGTGCCGGCGCCCTCGGTGGACGACGCGGTGGTGGTCTTGCCCTGGGAGAGGAGCGTGGGCGCGGCGGTCGCCGCGGTGCCCGGCAGGAGCACGAGGAGGGCCGCGACCAGGGCGGCCGCCAGGGAGGCGACGGTCAGCCTGGACGGACGTGAGGGGCGGCGTGACGGGTGGGGCGGATGAGCGGAGAGCAGGGGCATGCGGGGCTTCTCCTGACGTTGTGGATCCGGGGGGATCGAAGCGTGAGTGAACTGCCCGGCGCCGGGGCCGTCAAGGGTTTGAGCGTTCATGAACTGAAGATCCAACGACGTGTCAAACACGCATCAGGCCTGTGAACTTGGGGTTTCTTCAATCCTTGTGAAAAGTATTGACGAAAAAACTTCACAGGACTCTACTGAGGCTCTGACCGCTCCGTCCCGCCGTGCCCGCTACGGCGGGGCGGGGCCCTGGTCGAGAGTCTTCGCCACGTTCGGAGAGTGGGGACCGATGGCGGGCAGGGTGCTGTCCTGCGTTCGTTACTTGTCGTCAGGTGAGGTCGGGAACGCCGCCGCAGTCGGACCAGGTCACCTCGGTGCCGGGGAGCGTCACCGACCACGGGTCGGCCAGGGCGGCCAGGGCGCTCGCGTCCGGCGGCGTCCGGCCGAGACCGATCGCGTAGCGGGCCAGGACCGCAGTCCGCTCGAAGGGCCGGGGCCAGGCGTGCGCGTCCACGACGCCCGTCTGCGCCAAGGCGCCGAGCAGGGCGCGCAGCCGGCCGCGCGTGCGGCCCAGATTGTCCTCGAAGGCGCGGGGCCGGGAACCCGTCACGGTGACCACGGCCCAGGCGGCGTGCCGGCGGTGCGGCGCGGAGGCGGGGGCGGCGACGGCGAGCTGCGCCGCGGGGCTCCCCTCCAGCGCCTCCCACGCGGCGAACAGCTCCCACGTCAGCAACTCGGCGGTCCCGGCGCCGACCTGGGCGGTGCAGCTGCGCACCGGCGCGGAGGGTGTCAGCACGGTGACGGCGTCCTCGCCGCTCCCACCGGCCGTCGGGTCCGTGGCCGGGTGCAGGCCCACCGGGGTGCGCCAGTCCCAGGCGGCCCAGGTGGCGAAGAAGGCGCGCAGCAGGGGGCCGGGGGAGAGGCCGGGGGCGGAGCGCACCGTGTGGGCGGCCAGCACCGACCAGGCGAGTCCCGGCAGCCCGCCGAAGGGTGCCGAGTCCAGACCCCGGGACCGGGCCCAGGCCTTGACCTCGCGTGCCAGCCGGGCGAACGCCGCGTGCTCCGCGCCCACGAAGGCCCGTACCGCATCGGCGTCGCTCACCGCACTCAGCGCCACCGCCGCGGCCTCGCCGAGCTGCGCCCGCCGGGCCACCGCCCCGTCCGGCGGTACCGGCCCGGTGGCGACCACCACCAGGTCCACGTCCAGCCCGGCCACGCGCAGCCGCAGGCCCGGCACCCGGGCGCCCGTCACCTCGCGGAGCCGCTCCGCGTCGGGGAGCGCCGAGGCCACCCGGGCCCGTACCTCCGCCAGGGCGACGGCGCCGGGCAGGGCCGCGACCAGGTCCAGATCCGCGTCGGGCAGCGCACAGCCCATTCGGCGCGAGCCGGCCACGTGCACGACCCCCTCGGGGAGCGCCGCCGCGATCCGCGCCGCGAGGGCCTCGGCACGGGCCGTGGCGTCGGCTCCCGGATCGCCGTCGGCGTAGGTTCCGGTACCGCCTCCGCGTCCGCCTCCGCCTCCGCCTCCGGTCTCCGTCCACTCCGCACCGCCCGGTCGGGCCGTCGCGGGCTCGGGGGCCCAGTCGATCCTTCCGGTGCCGAGCTCCACCGTCGCCCGGACCTCCATCGGGCCGTCGCCGCGCCGGGACAGTACGGCGAGCGAGTCCACGCGGGCCGACCGGCCACCGCCGAGAAGGGCCGCGAACTCCCGCTCCGCACGCCGGGGATCGGGGCTGCGTCCCAGCGTCAGGTGGGGCGTGAACCCCTCGGCCCGGCCCCGGCAGCCCGGGAACCGCGCCGCCAGCGTCCGCCGGAGCTCCTGCCACGGTGTGTCGCCGGCCGCCGCCGGATCCAGCCACAGGGTCGGCCCGAAGCCGTACACGCCCTCCAGCCGGGCCGTGAACGCGGCCGATTCCGCGGCCGCTTCGGCCAGCAGGGGCAGCGCCGCCTCGAAGGAGGACTCCGGCACGAAGCCGAAGAGCAGGTTCACGTGCGCCAGCCAGCGCTCCGCCTGCGGGTCGTGTGCGCGACGGATCGCTTCCACCGCCTCGTCCCGCGGCGCCGGCCACGCCACCGCCGTCCGCGCGGTGGCCGGGACGTCCAGTACCGCGGGCCCGGTGCCTTCGCCCGCCGAGTCCGCGTCGGCCGCCGGATCGAAGTCGAGGGTGGCCTCGACCCCGTAGTGGTCCGAGATGAACAGCCCGTCCGCGGCCGGGGAGTCGCCGCGCAGGGCGGCCTGCGCCACGCGAACTCCCGCCGACCGCAGCAGGATCCGGTCCAGACGGGCGGCCCGACCCGACAACGACCCGACCGCCGCGAGCGGATTGGCCACGGGATCGAAGGTGGGGGTCCCGTCCCGCGTTCCGTGCACCTCGGTCCACACGTCCCGCAGGCTCAGTGCGGCCGCCGGTCCGTCGGCCCCCGAACGGCCGTCGTTGAAGTCACCGAGCAGAGCGACATCGGCCGTCTCGATGCCCGCCAACCCCTCCGACAATCTGGCCAGTTCGGCGGTACGCCGGTCCTCTCCCCGCTCGGTGTGGTCGCTCGTCAGATGGGTGGCCGCGACCACCAGCGGCCCGCCGGCCGTGTCCACGGTCACGGCGACGACCGCCTTGTGCGGACCCAGCAGGTGAACGCCCGCCTCCCGGAGCGGCAGGCGGCTCAGCACCAGCAGCCCGCTCTCCGCCACGTCCCGCCCGCGCGGGTCCGCGGCGACCGTGTACGCGGCGCGGACCCACGGCTCGGCGAGCAGCATGCCGAGCAGCTCGCGCTCCACTTCCTGGAGCGCGATCACATCGGCGTCGGCCGCCGCCAGGTCGGCCAGCAGCAAGGGCCTGCGCCGTGCCGTGGCGATGCGCGGGGCGTCGTACCGGTCCCAGAGCGTGTTCCAGGTCAACAGGCGTACGCGCGATGGCTTCGGGGTGGTGCGGGCGTCGCCCTCGGGCGCCGCCCGCCACGCGCCGCCACCGGACGCGTCCCACGCGTACGGGGTCCGTGCGGTGAAGAACGGCGCCCGCAGCAGCCTCGGGTCGCGAACCCGCCCGGCCGCGGTGCTGTCGATGCTGTCGACGCCCGTCGCCCGGTCCCACACCAGCTCGCCGTCGGCTTCCACGAACAGCACCCGGTGCCAGGGGATGTCGCCCCCGGGTACGAAGGAAGGCAGGGGGATCCGCTTCGGTGCGGCTCCGCGCTGCAGCAGTCCCAGCGTGAACCGGGCGGGATCGAAGCGCGGGTCCCAGCGGACCTGGTGGTAGAGCTCCTCGCTGGTACGCATCAGCCCTCCCCGCGGCTCGCCGTACGGGCCGTCGTGGGAGCCGCCGTACTGGGCGTCGTGCGCGTCGGCGCACCGATCGTTCCCGCCGTGTCCTCGACGGTCCCGCCCGCCCCGATGTACCACGTGCGGTGCGCCTCACCCGGATAGGGCGGAGCGAACCGGTGCAGCTGCGAGGTCAGCACCTGCTCCGGCACCGGGTGCGGTCGCGTGGAGTTGCGGCGCACCAGCTCCGCCTCCTCGACCAGCAGCACGGCGTGCGTGACCAGCGCGTCACGCCGCCGTGCCACCGTGCCGGCCAGACCGCGCTGCCGGGCCGTGAGGGAGGTAGCGTCCCACACCACCGTGCCCCCTCGCCGCGCGGCCGAGGCGAGCGCGGAGTCCAGCCGGTCGAGGCCCTCGCGGAGCACGTCCGCGTTGTTCCGCTGGTCCGCCCGGGAACCCCTGGCCCCGCGCAGGTCGTCGAGACTGATGTGGGCCTCCACCCCGGGCAGGTTCCGGGCGTACGTGCTCTTCCCGCTGCCCGAGGGGCCGCATAGCTGCACCAGCCGGGGGAAGGAGGCGCCGTCCCGCCACCGCCAGGTCGCCGCGACCGCCTCCTCGGCGCCGGTCAGTTTGCCCTGGCCGTAGGCGAAGCGCGCTTCGGCCCAGCAGCGGTCGGCGGCGTCGCAGCCGTCGCTGTCGCCGCCGTCGCCCATGCCGGCTTCGGCGAGGGCCGCTCGAAGCCCGGCCCTCAGCGGCTCCAGGGGCGCCGGACCGAGAAGTCCCGCCTCCTCGGCGTGCAGCGCGGACCACTCCACGCACTCGCCCGCCCCCCCGCCCCGCTCGTGGCCTTCGCCGGGTCCGGCCGGTCCGACAGGACCACCGGGCCCGGAGACCGCCCCCGCCAGCGCGTGCAGCACCCCGAGATCGGCCGCCTCCGCCATCCGTACAAGCCCCGCCCGCCGTTCGGCGTCGGGGTAGGGGAAGGGTGTGCGCAGCGCCGGGTAGAGCCCGACCAGGTCCGCGACCCGCCGTGCGGTGGCCATCCCGAGCGGCCCCGCCGCCAGCCGCGACACGAGCGCGGCTCGCGGCACACCGTGCAGGGCCGCGGCCAGGATTCCGGCCAGCCGGTCCTCGCCGGACCTGCGCACGCTCAAGCCGTCGATGCGGTCCGCCACTTCGGCGACCAGTCCCTCGACGTCCGCGCCCTCGACGGCCTTGTCCGCGCCTACCGCGCGGAGCAGCCCGGCCGCGTCCGGTTCCGCGCCGGACCGGGCGTCCCAGAGGGCGGCCGCCGGACCGAGCCCGTTCGCCACGACCTGGGCGTACATCCAGTGCGTGTCCGTCTGCACGTGCCCGCCCCGCACCCATTTGGCCACGCGGCGCCCGAAGTCGGCCCGCTCGAAGCCGGCCGTCGTGCGGACGACGTACCCCTCCTGCCGCGCCGTGTCGAGCCGCAGGCGGCGCAGCGCCCGCTCGTCGAAGACGCCGCGCCACAGGACGCGCGGTCCGGGGACCCCGAGGCCGCGCAGGAAGAGCACCGTCCGGTCCCAGTCCAGGCAGTGGTCGCCGTCCCATACCGAGAACCCGTAGAACCACGCGTCGAGTTCCTCGTAGGCGAGTGAATGCCGGGCGTAGACGTTCTCCCCGCACACCCGCCAACCGGCGGGGATCCCCGGGCCGATACGGCTCTGCAGGCCCTTCACCCAGGCCCGCGACGGATGGTGGCCCGAGTCGAGCGACCGCGCGTGCAGGCCGTCGGTGTAGAGGGTGGTGTTCTCGCCGTCGAGCTTCTCGGTGACCACGACCTCGCGCCCGGCGAATCCGGCGAGCATGCCGGGCCCGGTGGTCCGCACGTCGTCGGACGTCGCACCCGGGGACCAGGGCAGGTGCGGGGTCCGGGGGTAGTGCGTGCGCATGATCCGCTCCCTGCGGGCCGAGGCTGGTGCACGGTCACTCTAGGGAGGCGGAACAGGCCCGGACCAGCGAATATCTCAGTACCCGACGGTGAACCGCCTGCCGGCGTGCGCGTCGCGTTCGATCTCGTCCAGCAGCGCGACCGCGAAGTCCTCCGTGGAGATCAGACTCCTTCCGCCGTCGTCCACGACCAGGTCGTCGAGCCCCAGCCGGTACGTGCCCGTCCGGGTGCCCGGCTCGATCGTGGCGGCGGGGCTGAGGCTGGTCCAGTGGACCTCCTCCACCGGCACGGTCTGCAGGAAGTCGAGGGCGTCCCCGTGGGCGTGCATGACGGCGAGGACCGGCGCCGGAATCCCGGCCTGGTCCCAGACCATCGGTCCGCCGGGGGTGCGCAGGGAGCCCGCCCCGCCCACGGTGACCACGCGCGGCCGGGGCGCATCCGCGCCGAGGGCCTGCACCCCGCCGATCAGTGCCTTCGCCGCGCCGACGAGCGTGCCGGGATCCCCGGAGCCCGGCCCGTACGCGCTGACCACCACGTCCTGCCCGGCCGCGGCCTGGGTCACGGACGCGGGGTCGAGGACATCGCCGCGGACGACGGTGACGTCCGCGGAGCTGGCCTCGGACTCGGCGAAGTGCGTGGGATCGCGTACGACGGCCGTGACCTCGTGCCCGCGGCCGAGCGCCTCGTGCATCACACGGGATCCGACGGTGCCGGTCGCGCCGAAGAGAGCGATCTTCGCCATGGTCACTCCTGGAGGTGGAGGTGGAGGTGGAGGCTGGAAGGGCCCCGGTCGGGGTCCGCCGGGCCCATCCAAGCGAATCCCGCCTCCCGCACCCGGCAGCGCCACGCGGTCAGTGGCACAGCGCCACGATGGCCGGATCCACCCGGCCCCGGGCCGCCGCGCACAGCGGCGCCATGTCGTACGTACGGTGCGGCGCGGGCCGGGAGCCGCGGGCCTTCGCGGCGGGAGCCACGGGCTTCTTCGGCGCGGCCCGCCGGGGCCGCTCCGGCCGGTGCCGCGGCGCGGCGGGCTTCACCCGGCTGCGCGCCCGGGCGGCGGGCGCCGCGGGCGCGGCCGGCCGCGGAGCAACCGCGGCCCCGGGTACGGCGTTCGAGGGCTCTCGCGGCACCGGATCCGTTTCCTGCACGACCTCCGGCAGCGCCCCCAGCGGCCAGGCATCGGTCGCCGGTCCCGGCGGCAGGCCCGTCCGAGGCTCCGTCGGGCGTACCGCGGTCGGCGCGGGCCGTGCTCCGGGCCCGGTGACGGCCCCCGGACCGGAGGCCGGGCCCACGGTCACACACCCGGTCACACATCCGGCCGCCACGGCCAGCGCGACGATGATCAGGGGCACCCTCGGTCCCCGGCGCGACTCCATCCGCCCACCCTGCCCGACGAACGCCCGCTCACCCGCACGCGCTCACCCGCACGGGTGGTCCGGGTTCCTCGACGGGAGGACTCAGCCGCAGGTCACGCTGTCCCTGGGCGTGTAACGGGTCTTCATCGTCTCCCGCTTGACCTCCTGCCCGCCCTTCACGAACACCCGGTCGACGGCGACGTCGAAGCCCTCCAGCGGGGACTGCGGTTCGCACTTCGGGCCGGTGTCCGTGCGGGTGGCGGGCGGCTTGACGTTCGTCCGCGGCCCCTTGGCCGCGCGGATCTCGTCGTACCGCTTGGTTCCCAGGAAGGTGATGGTGACCGAGGTGTCGGTCGCCTCGGCCTGGACGTAGAGGGCCTTGCCCGAGTCGTTGGCGAAGCGCAGGTCCAGGCTGCCCCACGCCACGGTGGCCTCGCGGCCCTCCGGGTAGCGCTCGATGTAGAAGGAGTGCGCCCCGTACTCGACGGGCTTGACCCCCGCGAAGAACATCGCGTTGAAGACGGTGGTGGCCACGGCCGAGACACCGCCGCCCGCGGCCTTCTCGTACTGGCCGTTGTTGATGATCAGGCCGTCGACGAAGCCGTTCTCCTTCGTGCGCTCGCCGACGCGGCGGTTGAAGCTCCAGGTCTCGTCGGGCAGCACGAGCGAGCCGTCGATCAGCTCGGCGGCGCGCCCGATGTTCGTCGTGCGGTACGGGGCCTTCTCGAAGTCGACGGTGAAGGAGGACACCTCCTCCTTGATGCCCAGCCGCTCGACCGTGTTCCTGGTCAGCTTCGGCTGGACCTCCTCCGTGGCGACCTCGCCCGTACGCTCCGCCGCGCCCGCCCGCGTCAGCAGCGGCAGCACCACGGCGGACAGGCCCTCCTCGGCGATCCGGCGTCCGGCCCGGCCCTCCTGCGCGACGGAGACCGCGCCGGCGGAGTCCGTACGCAGCTTCGCCTCCACGGGGCCCGGCGTGGCCCGGCGCAGCGGCCCGGCCAGCTCCGGGTCGGCGAGCAGCGCCTTGGCGTCGAGGCCGGGCGCGAGGCGGCCCTTGCCGTCGTCCTTGAGGGTGAGGTGCTGGGCGAGGACGGCCGGGCCGACGGGTATGCGCTTGCCCTCCACGGTCAGGGTGACCGGCGCGGACACCGCCGGTTCGGCGAACTCCTCGAGCGCCCGCTGCGTCTCCTGCTGCCCGATACGGGGCTCCGTGCTCCGCACGGGGAGGACGACGGGCCCGCCGGCGGCGTGCCGCGGGTAGGACGAGCGGAGCACACCGAGGGAGCCGTCGACATCGAGGTCGGTACCGGTGACCGGGGCCACCGCCTTGGCCCTGCCCTTCTCGAAGGAGACCGAGCCCTCCCGGACCTCCTGCCGGGTCTTCGCGCCGATTCCGTCCAGGGCGGCGCGGGCCGCCTTCTCGTCGAGCCGGACCACGGGCTCCACGTCGGGATCACCGGAGGTGAACAGCCGGCCGATCACGCTGACGGGGTCGGAGCCGGACCGGGCCGCCCGGTCGACGGTGGCGCCGGTGTCCAGGGACAGGCCGAGCGTCGCGGGCTGCGCCTGCTCGGTCCGCCCTCCTACCCGAAGCGCCAGCGGGGCCGCGGCGGACGGGCCGAGCGCACGGTTCAAGGTCTGCCGGGCCTCGGCGCGGCTCATCCCGCCTATGTCGACGCCGCGGACCTTCGTACCCGCCGCCATGTCGTCGCCCGCCAGCAGCAGACCCGCGGCGTACAGCCCACCGAAGCCGAGGACCGCGACGCCGCCCGCCACGCCGGCCACGCCCGGGACGGTCCACCGCTTGCCGGTGGCCGCCGGAGTGCCCGTACGGGGTGCGCGTCGCATGTCGGGGTCTCTCCTTGCTCCGGTGACGTGGTCGGACCGGCGGTTTTCATGCCGCCAGTCCGCCCGGGGAACGTAGCAAGATCCGTGTAACCAGGTAATAAGGAGGTATAGGGGTGGCAAAGGGGATTGTGCTGATCTCCGTAACCCGGCGGCCGTCCCCGCTGTTGCACCGCCTGCGGGAACACCCGTGCCGAACGCCCCCGCCCGGCCCGCGCCATGACCGCGCGTCGCCCGCGCGACGGGGACCACGGCGCCCCGGCGGTGCCCCTACGGTGAATGGAGTCCGATGCCGCAGCTGACCGACGAGGACGTGACGCAGGACACGGGCGCCGATCCGGCCGCGCCCGAGGACCGGGCCCGCACCCGGGCCGGTGACCCGGCCGCGCCCGAGGACCAGGCCAACACCCGGGCCGGTGACCCGGCCGCGCCCGGGACCCCGGCCCACACCCCGGCCCCCGCCCCGGCCGCGCGCCCAGGCACGTGGATGACGCCGGAGGAGTACGGGGCCTCCCGCGCCACGCTCTGGACCGGCGCGGTCGTCCTCGTCACCGACACCGACGGGCGCGTCCTCGTGCAGAGCGTCGACTACCGCCCCGACCGGCTGCTGCCCGGCGGCGCGGTCGACGCCGGCGAGGCACCGGCCGCGGCCGCCGCCCGCGAGATGTACGAGGAGCTCGGCGTCGAAGGCAGCTACCCGCGCGGCCTCGTCGTCGACTGGATCCCGGCCGACGCGCCCGGCATGCCGCCGGGGATGCGCTTCCCCGGCGAGATCCTGCACGTCTTCGACGGCGGCACCTGGACCCGGGACCTCATCGACTCCGTCCGCCTCCCCGCGCAGGAGATCACCGGCATCCACTTCGCCGAGCCGGCCGAGCTGCCCGCCCTCATGGACGCGGGAGACGCCCGCCGCGCCCTGTCCGCGCTCCGGGCCCGGATCAACGGAGGCGGCGCCGCCCTGCTGGAGGACGGCCGCCCCACCACCCCCACCGCCCTGGACCGGCTCGGCGTCCTGCGCAGCCCGCGCGCCCGGCTCCACGGCACCTGGCACCCCGGTCCCGTCCCCGCGCACCTGACGCCACGGGACCCCGCCGGCTGGCTCTTCGCCCCCGACGGGCGCGTCCTGCTGCTCGTCGCCCGCGCCACCGGCGCCGCCCACCTCCCGCCCCCGACGGCGGGCCGCACCGCGGCTGCGCTCCCGCTCGGGTACCGGTACGCCGACCAGGGCGCCCACCCGCGCACCGCGGCCCGCCTCACGGCGCTGCCCCCGGGCCCGGACCCGGTCTACGCCCGGCTGCTGGCCACCCCCGACCAGGTCCGCGAACTCAGCGACTGGGGTCCCGCGGGCCACGAGGAACTCGCCGCCGTGCACGCCGCCCGCGCCCACCTGTCCCTCCCGTCGCCGCCCCGCACGCCACCGGCGGAACTCCCCGCGGAGGGCTGCCACTGGTGAGCGCACAGCGGCTCAATCCCCGGACCGCGCGCCCCGGTCCCGCAGCATGAGGGGATGAGCGAGACTGCGATCACCTACACCGTGTACATCCAGGCCGACCCCGAGCGGGTGTGGCAGGCCCTGACCGAGCCCGCGTTCACCCGCCGCTACTGGGGGCTCGACTTCGAGACCGACTGGCGGGTGGGCTCGACGATGGACTGGGTGGAGCGCGGGGCGCGGACGAGCGATCCGGAGCAGGTGGTGCTCGCGTGCGTGCCGAACCGGCTGCTCTCCTACACCTGGCACACCTTCACCCCGCAGTGGGCCGCCTCCGTGGGCGTCGGCGAGGAGCTGCGCGCCGAGCTGGCCGCCGAGCGGCGCACGAAGGTGACGTACGAGATCGAGCCGGTCGGTGACACGCTCGCGCGGCTCACCATCCTCCACGAGGGCTTCGCACCGGGCGGCACGCTCATCGGGATGTGCGGGCGCGCCTGGCCGATGCTGGCGTCCAGCCTCAAGACCCTCCTGGAGACCGGCGCCCCCCTCCCGGAGGAGGGGCAGGCGCACGAACAGGGCTCCGGGGGCTACGAGGCCCACGGGGGCTGATGCGCAGGCTCAGGTACGTGACGGGACGGTGCAGCTCGGCCTGCCGTCGGGGAGGTCCTTGCTGTCGTCGTACGGGTCGACCACCGGCCACGGCCGGTCGGCGGCCGCGGCCTCCTTGGAGAAGTAGGGGTGGACGAAACCGTCGACGGTGCCGCAGTCGTGGTTCCCGAGCTGCCGGCGGTAACCGGCCGGGACCAGCTTCCCGGCCGTAACGCCGGGGGAGCCGGACGCCGCGTAGAGCAGCACGAGCTGCCTTCGCACGACGACCCGCGCCACCTCCTCCGTGCCCGGGGCCGGCCCCGGCTCCGCGTGCGGGGCCACGCGCCGCAGGGCGTAGACGAAGGTGTAGTCGGCGTGGATCCTGAGCTGTCCCGGATTCCCGCCGGCTTCGAAGGACATCCGGCCGCGCACCCTGATGCCGCCCCGGGCCGGGGTGAGTTCGGCCGGGTCGAAGCGGGTGAAGAGCTCGATGGGATCGGCGTCCGGGAGGCCGGGGGAGCGCAGGTGCTCCGACAGTTCGGCGCGGGCGGGCTGCTGCGGATCGAGCAGTTCCATGGCCTCGGTGGGCCATGCGCCCCGGAGCACCGCCGGATCCAGATTGGCCGCGACCATGAACGCCCGCGCCCGGCGCAGTCCTTCGGAGACCTGTTCCTTCGGCATCGAACCGACCGCCGTGGCCGCCGGCAGCGGGAGCTCCTGTTGCTCGGTCGCCCAGCCGCGGGCGGGTGAGCCGCGCAGCGGCAGGCTCGTCGTGGCCGGCCAGTCATCGGGCCAGGCCTGCTCGTCGGGGGCGCCGGCGTAGGGCTCGCCCCCGGTCCGTTCGCCCGGGTCGGTCACCAGCCACGCGGTGACACCGGCGAGCGCCAGGGCGGCAGCGGCTCCGACGGCCAGGCGACCGACGCGCCCCCGGCGCTGGTCGGCGTGCAAGGCCGCCTCGCGGTCCCCGTGGCCTTGGTCCTCATCCCGGTCCCGGTCCCGGTCCCGATCCCGGTTCTTGTCCTGTTTCTGGTTCTGGTCCTGGTCCTGGATGTCCGCGCGCAGTCGCGTGGCGCGTTCCCCCGGTTCCGTCATGTCAGGCCCCCCGCCCCATGCTCTCGGCCCCCGCCCATGCTCGTGATTCCGGCCCATCCCACAGGGCGTCACCAGTGCGGCACAAGCCGGACCGGGATCACGTGATGGTCCTGTGACCTGCGCAGATGGGGGCCGACCGCCCCCGAAGGCCCGCACCGTTGCCGTCCCGGACGGGCTTGATGCCACCCTGACAACGTGGCGTTCACCGGTGTCGTGTGGAATGACCGCATGGGGAGAAGCGAGTACCAGATACGCCAAGGCGGCGCGGAGCGCCGGACCGAGGGAACGACGGGCACGGTGGCGGTGGACACGCCGTCCGAACACTGGCGCTACGCCCGGCACCTGGAGTCCCTGGCAGCCGTCTCCGGTCGCCCCGCGGAAGCGGAGGCCGTGGCCGCCGTCCTGCGCGACCCGGACCCGGTGATGGCCGAGAGCGCGGTGGTCACGCACCTCGACCGGCGCGCGGCCGGACTGCTGGCCGACGAGGCCTTCGCGGCCTGGGCGCTGGCCGTCGGAGCCGTGCTCGGTGGCCGCACCTTCGCTGCCCGGCGACTGCGCGAGTGGACCCTGCTGAAGGCCGTCACCCGGGGCGAGCCCTGGTCCGCGGCGGAACTCCTCGCCGCCTCCGACTGGTGTCAGCGCACGGCGGCCCAGTCCCTGCACGCCGACGAGGCCCTGCGCCTGCTCGCCGCGGGCGCCCGGACCCGCCGGGTCCGCAACGCGGCGGCGCAGCGGCTGCTGCGGCGGGCCGCCTGAGGGCGTGGGGCCGGAATGCGCGGGAGGGCCGGAACCGCACCCGCGGTCCCGGCCCTCCCCTCGCGCTACTTCGTGCCGCGCCGCACCCGCGCCGCCGCGCGGGCCTCGGCGGCCTGACGGGCCTCGATGGTCCTGCGGGACTCCTTGCCCTTGCCGGGCCGCCCGGGCCGGGTGCCGATCCCGCGGAAGCCGAGGTCCGTGCCCGAGGGCCGGCCCTTGGCGTCGGTGGCCGCGGCGCCGGCCAGCGGCACGCCGGAGGGGGCCTTCGCGCCGGTGATCCGGCTCAGCGCGGCCTCGCCGGAGCGGACCTGGGTGATGGTCGGCCGGATCTTGGCGTCGGCCATCAGCCGGACGATGTCGCGGCGCTGGTTCGGGGTGACCAGGGTGACGACCTTGCCGGATTCGCCGGCCCGTGCGGTGCGGCCGCCCCGGTGCAGGTAGTCCTTGCTGTCGGCCGGCGGGTCCACGTTGACGACGAGGTCGAGGTCCTCGATGTGGATGCCGCGCGCGGCGACGTTGGTGGCGACCAGGACGTTCAGCAGGCCGTCCTTGAACTGTCCGAGCGTCCGGGTGCGCTGCGGCTGGGACTTCCCGCTGTGCAGCCCCTCCGCGCGTACGCCCATGGCCCGCAGGTGCTTCACGAACTGGTCGACCCCGTGCTTGGTGTCCAGGAACATCAGCACCCGGCCCTCGCGCGCCGCGATCTCGGTCGCGGCCGAGACCTTGTCGGCCGCGTGGATGTGCAGCACGTGGTGGTCCATGGTGGACACCGAAGCGGACTGCGGGTCCACGGAGTGTCCGACCGGGTCCTTCAGGTACCGCTGGACGAGCTGGTCCACGTTGCGGTCCAGCGTGGCCGAGAACAGCATCCGCTGGCCGGCGTGGTGCACCTGGTCGAGGATCTCGGTGACCTGCGGCATGAAGCCCATGTCGCACATCTGGTCGGCCTCGTCGAGGACCACGATCTTCACGCGCTCCAGGTGCACGTCGCGCCGGCCGATGAGGTCGCTGAGCCGCCCCGGGGTGGCCACCACGATCTCGGCTCCGGTGCGCAGCGCGCCCGTCTGCTTGCCGATCGACAGACCGCCGACGACCGTGGCCATGCGCAGCTTCAGGGCCTGCGCGTACGGGGCCAGGGCCTCGGTCACCTGCTGCGCCAGCTCGCGGGTCGGTACGAGGACCAGCGCGAGCGGCCGCTTCGGATCGGCCTGCTGACCCGCCGTACGGGCCAGCATGGCCAGGCCGAAGGCGAGCGTCTTGCCCGAGCCGGTCCGTCCGCGGCCGAGGATGTCGCGGCCCGCCAGGGAGTTGGGGAGGGTCGCCGCCTGGATGGGGAACGGCTGCGCCACCCCCTGGTCGGCCATCGTCTTCACCAGCTCAGGGGGCAGGCCGAGCTCCGAGAAGGACTCCACCGGAGGCAGCGCCGGCGTGGTCGTCCGGGGCATCGAGTACTCGCCCTGGGGGCCGAGGGTCCGCGGGGTCTTCCCGCCGCCCTTCGCACCGCCCTTCGGGCTCGCCTTGGCTCCGGCCTTGATGCCGAAGCGCCCATGAGCTGACGGGTTCTTCATGCAGAACCTTCCGTGAGACGCGTATCAAAATGTTCGGGAAGATGGTCGGGCACGATGTTCGGGAGTGCGACGCGAACATCGCCAAAAGACAAATTTTACCATCGGGCTTACGGGGCCACCGGCCCCAGCTCCCCGGCCCGTACCCGGTCCAGATGGGCGGTGACCTCGGCGGTCGCCCGCCCGAACCAGTCGGCGATGACGGCGATCTCGTCGGGGGTGTACTCGGCGAACACCGCGCCGAGCCGGGCGTAGAAGGGCTCGTAGACGGCGAAGATCCGCGCGGCGGCGGCCGGGTCCGCGACCACTCGTACCCGGCGCCGGTCGGCGGGGTCGGGCTGCCGGCTCGCGTATCCGGCGCGCTCCAGGCGGTTGAGCACCCCGGTCACCGCGCCGGTGGTGAGGTTGGTCAGCTCCGCGAGGTCGCCCGCGCCGAGCGGGTCCTCCCCGGCGCCCAGGATGTGGCCGAGGCAGGTCAGGTCGGTCACGTTGAGCCCCAGGAGCTGTGCGACCTCCTGCTGGCCGACGATGCCGAGGGCGACGTACCGGTCCATGCGCGACAGCGCTTCCTGGACCGTTGCCGCGGGGCGGGGCTTGCCCTGCACGCGGTTACTCCTTAGCATCTAAGTTACTTAGCTCGTGAGGTAAATGGCTTTCTCCGTAAGAGAACGCCTTTCGAGCCTACTGAACCGACGAAGCAGGGGAGAACGATGAGCGCTCACGGCCACGTGGACCTCGGCCACACCGTGGCGGGCTGGACCGGCACCGCGATCGCCCTGGTGGGAAGCACGGTGGCGGGAGCGGCCCTGTGCGCCTCCTGGACCCCCGGCGTATGGATCGGCCTGGGCGTCGTCGCCGCGGCGGGGATCACCACCTGGCTGCTGCACCTGGCCGGCTGGGGCAAGCCGAGCGGTCCCCGTCCGGAGAGCCAGTGGGACTGGCGGGTCCGGGACACCGCCGCGCACACCGGCCACGCCGACTGCCTGGGCTGCCGGGTCAGTGGGCCGCGGCGAGGCGCCGCAGCAGCCCCTCGGTCTCGATCCGCCGTGTCGTTGCCCGCTGCGGATAGCAGCGCATGAACATCCGGGTGAAGTGTTCCCCGTAGTGGATGACCGAGGCCTCACCGGAGCCGTCCCCGCCCTGCGCGGTCCGCGCCGGGTCGAGGGGGCGGATCCGGGCGCCGAAGCGCGGCTCGTGGAAGTAGGCGAGGGCGTACCGCTCCCGGTCCGCGAGCCGCACCCGGTGCGGGGTGGACAGCAGCGCGCCGCCGGTCACGAACTGGAGGATGTCTCCGGGGAACACCGTCAGCACCCGCGCCACGGGCCGTACGGGCGTCCAGCCGGGCCGGTCCTCGGCGAAGCCCGCCGTGCTCTCGCCCGGCAGCCAGTTGCGCGGGCGTTCCTCGCCCCGCACCGGAGGCCGTACGAAGAGTCCGCCCACCTCGTCCTGGGCGGCGATCACGAGGAGCCCGTAGTCGGTGTGGGCGCCGATCCCGCGCTCCGCGGTCCGCCCCGCGGCGGGGAAGCGCAGCACCCGCATGTGGTGCCAGCCGTCACGGGTCAGCCCCGCGAGCCGGTCGATTCCGGCCGGCCCGAGGCCGAGGCCGAGGGCCACGAGCCGCAGCAGCCGCTCACCGAGCCCGCCGACGCCCGCCAGATAGTCCTCCATGGCCGCGCGGTAGTCGGGGTCGGGCCAGGGGACCGGTCCGTGGCAGGGCAGGCCCGCCGCCGCGGCGTCCGGGATGTCGGGGGTGATCGTGAAGATCTCCGAGGCGTCCGGCCGGCCTGCCGTCACCTCCTCGCCCGAGGCGATGTACCCGCTGTACGAGGTGTCGTTGACGCACGCCGACTTCTCCGCCGCGGGCCGCGCGAAGAACCGCCGGCTCGCCGCCAGCGCGGCCCGCGTACGGGCCTCCTGCCGCCCGTCGGCCGCCAGTTGGAAGATCCCGTCGCGCTGCCAGGCGCGGACCATCGCCCCGCCGAGCATGATGTCCGCCGTCGTTCCCGTGACCCGAGCCGGTACCCGGAACGTCGCGAGCTCGCCCATGTCCGTCCCCTCTCGAAGACTCCTTGCGGAGCGCCTCGCCGGGGCCCTTACCTGGGTCCGTGCGAAGGCCTGTTCCCCCGATTCACGGACGGGGCGGAGGAAAGTTCGAATACCCGGAAGCACCCCGGTTGGCCGCGCTCGGCGTGTGCTCGAGCCGATCAATGGGCAGGATCGGGTCCGGCCGCGTGTGCGGCCGGTGGAACGTTGTGAAGGATCAGTACAGATGGCAACTGGCATCGTGAAGTGGTTCAACTCGGAGAAGGGGTTCGGCTTCATCCAGCAGGACGACGGCGGTCCCGACGTGTTCGTGCACTTCTCCGCCATCCAGTCCAGCGGCTTCAAGGCGCTGGACGAGGGGCAGAAGGTCGAGTACGACGTCACGCAGGGGCCCAAGGGTCCCCAGGCGGAGCGGGTGGTCACCCTCTAGCGCCGCTTCACGAGCCCGGCCCGTGACGTGAGCCCCGCCGGATCCTCCGGCGGGGCTCACGCACGTCCGGAGCGGACGGGTAGCGTGGACCGGATGATGACCGGCACGCCGGACACCCGGCTGATCGTGCTGCGCGGCAACTCCGCCGCGGGCAAGTCCTCCGTCGCCGAGGGCATCCGCGACCGCCACGGACGGGGCCTCGCGCTCGTGGGCCAGGACAACCTGCGCCGCGTCGTCCTGCGCGAGCGGGACACCCCCGGCGCGGCGAACATCGGACTCATCGGCAGCGTGGCGCGCTACGCACTGGACCACGGCTTCCACGTGATCGTCGAGGGGATCCTCTACGCGGACCGCTACGGCCCCATGCTCGACGCCCTGCGCCGGGCCCACCGCGGGCCGACGCACTTCTACTACCTCGACGTGCCCTTCGAGGAGACCCTGCGACGGCACGCGGGCAAGCCGCAGGCGGCGGAGTTCGGCGAGGCGGAGATGCGCGAGTGGTACCGGCCCCTCGACCTGCTTCCCGGCGACTGGGAGAGCGTGATCGAGGCGGAGCACTCGCTGGAGGACACCGTCACCCGGGTCATGGCCGAGACCGGGCTGGCGGCGGAGCGGGCCTGAGCAGGCCGTCTCCTTCGGATCATCCCGCCCGGTGCAGGGCGACGAGGAGCAGCCAGATCCGGTCCGCCAGCTCGGCCGGGTCCGCCAGGCCGGCGGGGAGATCGCCGTGCAGCCAGTCCGCGAGCACGGCGGTGAAGGTGGCTGCCACGGCCGAAGCGACCAGTTCCGGGCGCGGGGCGCCCACCGCGGCGCGCTCGGCCCGGCTGCGCTCGCGCAGTTCCCGGTACAGGCGTTCGCCGAGCGGGCCGCCACCGCCCGGCAGGAGCAGCGTGCGGTGGAGCGGGGCCCGGTCGGCCGCG
>NZ_JBEXPT010000022.1:0-66404 GCF_040612195.1 Streptomyces sp. NPDC006450
GGCCCGGCTCGGGAGCCGGGCCGGCGCCCTCCTCAGGCCAGGCCCAGCTCCTTGCGGAAGAACTCCAGCTCCAGCGCCATGACCTTCTCCCGGACCCCGCCCGGGGTCATGTGCGTGACGCCCGGCAGCGCGAGCAACTGGTGCGGACGGCCCGCCTCGGTGAGGGCCTGCGAGAGCCGCAGGGTGTGCGAGGGGTGGACGTTGTCGTCGGCCAGCCCCGTGACCAGCAGCAGCGGCCGGCGCAGCCCCGCCGCGTCGGAGAGCAGGCTGTCCCGCTCGTACACCTCCGGGTGCTCCTGGGGCAGACCCAGGTACCGCTCGGTGTACGCCGTGTCGTACTGCCGGAAGTCGGTCGGCGCTGCCCCGGCCGCCGCCGCGTGGAAGACGTCCGGACGGCGCAGCACCGCGAGCGCGGAGAGGTACCCGCCGTACGACCAGCCGCGGATGCCGACCCGCGTCAGGTCGAGGTCCCCGTGGCGCGCCCCGAGCGCCTGCAGGGCGGCGACCTGGTCCTCCAGGGTGACATCGGAGAAGCCCCGGTACATGGCGTGGGTGAACCGCGGCGAGACGTGCGCGGTGCCGCGGTTGTCGACGGTGACCACGGCGAAGCCCTGGTCGGCCCACCACTGCCGGTGCTGCCAGCGGCGCGGCTCGGCGCTGACGTCCTGCATGCCGGGGCCGCCGTAGCTGTCCATCAGGACGGGCAGCCGCGTGCCGGGGACGTGCCCGCGCGGCAGCACCAGGGCGGTGGGCACCCCGTGCTCGGTGACCCGCTCCAGCACCGGGACCACCCGGTACGGCAGCGGCTGCGACAGGTCGCGGGGGGCGCTGGACTCCCGCGTGGCGGCCCGCCCGTCGGCGGTCCGCAGGACGCGCCGGATCCCGTCGGCGTCGGCGGAGGTCAGCAGCAGCGCCCCTGCGGAGGCCAGGACGGAGTGCACGCCCGGCCCGTCCGCGAGCGGGGTCAGCTCGCCCGTGTCCGGATCCAGCAGGAGTACTTGCTGCTCGGAGGGGTCGCGCTGCCCGGCCTCGATCAGCAGCCGTCCCTCGTGGGTCCCGGCCACGCGGCGGACCTGGAGCCCGTCCCCGGTGAGCAGGACGCCGTCCAGCGCGAGCGCGCGGGCCGCCCCGCCGGGGGTGTCCGCCGAGGTGAGCATCCGGCCGTCGGCCAGGCGTGCCGGGGTGCCGGGCAGCATGGGGTCCACCCACTGGGGGTGCGTGGTGCGCGACAGTTCCCGGGTGCGCCCGGTGTCGGGGTCGGCGCAGAGCAGCAGAACGTGTTGCTGGAGCCGGTCCTGCACGGTGAGCAGGATCTCGGTGGGAGAGTCCCACTCCGCGTCGGAGACGTACGGGTAGGTCTCGGCGTCCCAGTCGAGCCGCACGGCGGCGTCCGGGCCCGGTCCGAGCACCCAGAACCGCACGTCGGCGTTGGGGCCGCCCGCCTCGGGGTACGCGAAGTCCTCGGCCGGCAGCTCCGGGTGCGCCGGGTCGGCGAACCAGCGCCGCTGGAGGGCGGACTCGTCGACGCGGGCGGCCAGCAGGCGCTCCCCGTCGGGGGACCACCAGTGCCCCCGGTGCCGGTCGAGTTCCTCGGCGGCGGCGAACTCCGGTACGCCCCAGCGGGCTCCGTCGTCGGGGCTGACCCGGCCGCCGGGCACGGTGTGGAGGGCGTCGCCGCTGACGTAGGCGATGCGCGAGGCGTCGGGGCTCGGACGCGGGTCGAAGACGGGCCCGGCGGTGGGGAGTTCCTTGGGCTGCGCGGGTGCTCCGGCGTCCGCCGCGCGGGTGACCTGGTACAGGCGGCCGTAGAGCGCGAAGACCGCGGTGAGCCCGTCGGCGGAGAGGGCGTACGAGCCGATCCCTGCGGCGACGAGCCGCGAGCGCTCGCGCAGCCGGCGTTCGACGACGGGGAGGTCTCCGGGCTCGGGGCACAGCTCGCGCGGGTCGGCAAGCCGGGTCTCGTCGCCGGTGGTGGTGTCGAGGGCCCAGAGGCTGTCGAAGGGGTCGGTGGGACCGGTGGAGCGGAGGAACCAGAGCAGCCGGCCATCGGCCCCGAAGGCGAAGGCGCGCGGGGCGCCGTAGGTGAATCGGGCCGTGCTCGCGGAGAGCCTGAGGAAGTCGTCCATGAGCGTAGTTTGACATGTAAAATGTCACATGGCCTAGCCCGTTCGAGTGGTGACCCCGGGGGCGCGGGCTTAGCGTCGTGAGGGTGGACGGGAACGCATCGCCGACCAGAAACGGGACCGACGGCAAGGTCCGAGGAAGCGGGAACGGGCTCGCCCTGTTCGTCATCGCCTCTTGCCAGCTCATGGTCGTTCTCGACATCACCATCGTGAACATCGCGCTGCCGCACATCCAGACCGCCCTCGGCTTCTCCACCGAAAGCCTCTCCTGGGTCGTCAACGCCTACACCCTCGCCTTCGGCGGCCTGCTGCTCCTCGGCGGCCGCGCCGGCGACATCCTCGGCCGCAAACGCGTCTTCATCTCCGGTGTGCTGCTCTTCGGGCTGGCTTCCCTCCTGGGCGGAGTCGCGCAGAACTCCGGGCAGTTGATGGCGGCCCGCGCCCTCCAGGGCGTCGGCGGAGCGATCGCCTCCCCGACCTCCCTGGCCCTGATCACCACCACGTTCCGCGAAGGCCCCGCCCGCAACCGCGCCTTCGGCGTGTTCGCCGGAGTCTCGGCCGGCGGCGGCGCGATCGGCCTGCTCGCGGGCGGCATGCTCGTCGAATGGCTCAACTGGCGCTGGGTGCTCTTCGTCAACGTCCCGATCGCGGTGGTCATCGCCGTGCTCGCCCGGAAGGTGATCCGCGAGTCCGAACGCCACCCCGGACACTTCGACCTCGCCGGCGCACTGCTGTGCACCACCGGCATGGTCGCGCTCGTCTACGGCTTCATCCGCGCCTCGCAGGACGGCTGGCGCGACAGCTGGACGCTCGTTTCCTTCGGCGCCGCCCTGGTCCTGCTGACCCTGTTCATCCTCAACGAGAGGCGCTCGCCGCAGCCGATCACCCCGCTGCACATGTTCGCCGACCGCAACCGGGCCGGGACCTACGCCATCATGCTCATGCTGGCCTGCGCGATCTTCGGCATGTTCTTCTTCCTCACCCTCTTCGTGCAGATCGTGCTGGGCTTCAGCCCGTTGCACGCCGGCCTCGCCTTCCTCCCGGTGAGTGTGGTGGTCGCGGTGGGCGCCGGCATCACCTCCCAACTCCTGCCGAAGTTCGGGCCCAAACCCTTCATGGTCGCCGGAGCGCTCTCCTCGGCGGCGGGCCTCGCCTGGCTGACGCAGACCGACGTCCACTCGACGTACCTGGGCAGCATCCTCGGCCCGCTCCTGCTCTTCGGCCTCGGCATGGGCCTGCAGTTCGTCTCGCTCACACTGATGGCTCTGTCCAACGTCCCGGACCGGGAGTCGGGCGCCGCCTCCGGTCTGCTCAACTCCATGCAGCAGATAGGCGGTTCGCTCGGCCTCTCCATCCTGGTGACCGTCTTCGGCACGGCCAGCCGCAACGAGGCCAAGGATCAGGTGGCCGGCTTCATGCGTACGGCCACCCCCGAACAGAAGGCGTTCTTCGCGCGCACCCGGCAGTTCCCCAAGCCGTGGAGCGACCAGGTGCTCACCTCGGGCATCAGCGCGGCTTTCGTGGTGGCGGCCGCGTTCACCCTGGTCGGGGCGTTGATCGCGCTGGTCGTCATCCAGGTGCGGCCCTCGGACATCGCCCGGCTCCAGGGCAACCACAAACCGACGGAGGCCGCAGGGGCGGCGGGGGCGAAGGAGGCGTGAGGCTCCTTCGCGTCCGCCGGTGAGGCCCCGGGCCCCGCCCCCGCACCCGCCCCGCGGGCAGCGGCCCTACGCCCCCAGGCGACGGATCCGGCAGCGCACCGGGCTGGTGGTGCGCAGGGTGATCCCGGCGACCACGGAGATCTCGGTGTCCACCGCCTCGAACTCGTAGGCCCGCAGCAGCATCGCCAGCGCGATCACCGATTCCAGCATGGAGAAGTGCTGTCCGATACAGGCGCGCGGACCGCCGCCGAAGGGCAGCCACGCGTAACGCGGCCGGCCCGCCTCGGCCTCCGGGGTGAACCGGTCGGGGTCGAAGCGCTCCGGGTCCGGCCAGTAGGCGGGGTGGCGGTGCGTCACCCAGGGCGCCACGATCACATCGGCGCCCGCCGGGATGGTGTGCCCGTCGACCTCGGCCGCGGCGACCGAGCGGCGGCCGAGGACGGGGGCGGCCGGGTAGAGGCGCATCGCCTCCTTGAGCACCTGGGTGAGGTACGGGAGCCGGTCGAGGTCGGCGGCCCCGGGCGTACGGTCGCCCAGGACCGCGGTGATCTCGGCGCGGGCCCGGCTCTGGAACTCGGGATGGCGGGCCAGCAGGTGGAGGGAGAAGGCGAGCGAGGTGGCGGTCGTCTCGTGCCCGGCGAGCAGGAAGATCAGGACCTGTTCGCGCAGCTCGGTGGCGTCGAACTCCCCGTCGTCCGTACTGGTCGCGGCGGCGAGCAGCGACAGCAGGTCCTCGCCCACCCCCTCGCCCGCACCCGCGCCCCGGCGGCGCTCGGCGATGATCCCGTCGCACACCGCGTACAGCTCGTCCATCGCGGCGGCCGCCCGCCTGTTCCCCGGAGTGGGCCAGTCGCGGGGGACGTTGACGGGGGAGTAGCCGCGGCGCATCACGTAGGCAGTGATGACCGGAAAGCACCGGTCCACGACATCGGCGGTGGCGTCCACGTCGGTGCCGAAGAGGATCCGGGCGACGGCGCGCAGCGCCAGGGTCATCATCTCGTCCGAGACGTCGACGACCCCGTCCGGGGCCGCCTCCCAGCCGGCGAGGGTGGAGGCGGTCTCGGTCGCCACCGCGTCCGCGTACCCGTCCACCCGCCGCTTGGTGAACAGCGGCTGGACCAGCCGCCGCTGGCGCAGGTAGTCCTCGTCCTGACTGGTGAGCAGACCGTTGCCGAGCGCTTCGCGAACCTCCTGGTAGAGGGCGTTGTCCTTGCGGAAGTTGGCCGCCTGCGAGGCCAGGACCTGCTGCGCCCCCTCGGCCGAGAACACGCAGTGCAGCTCGGTGCGCAGCCCCGGCGGCCCGGCCGCGATCCGCACGACGTCGCCGTGCCGGTGCCGCGCCCGCTCGTACGTACCGAGGGCGTCCGATTTCAAGTCGGCGAGCGACCCGAGCAGCGGGGCGCCCTCCAGCCGGGGGATCCCCGTACCGTCGCTGGTGCCTGTCCTTGATGCTTGCGCTGCTGCCATGGCTCCGCCCTCAGAACTGTACCGACAGGGCGATTCTGAGGGCGGGCGCCCACAAGAGGCGAGGGCTGCCGGGGCATCAGGCCGAATATCGCCGCAGCGCACAAGCCCTCCTCCCGCGGCCCACCCCTCCTACTTGTCGCAGGCGATGCCGTCGTCGTCCCGGTCGAGGTGCTTGCCGTAGCCGGGCTGGCCGCGCCGGATCGGGGCGGCGCCGGCGGCCTTGGCCTCGGTGCAGTTCTTGTAGGAGACGTCGTCGGGCGCGGGGGCCGGGGTCGGCGAGGACGCCGGCGGCTTCGGCTTGCCGGTGGCGCCGGCGACCGGAGTCCGGGTGGGAGTCGGGGTGCCGACGGGCCGCAGGGCGGCTCCGGCCTGCGCCGGGCACGGGGTGCCCGGGCCGGTGAGGGAGATCTCGGCGGCGCTGCCGGGCGGCAGCGGGGCCCCGGCCGCCGGGGTCTGGAAGCAGACCAGCCACATCGTGTGGACGCGGGACAGCTCGACGTCGGAGTAGGCGCCGCGGACCTCGACCGGCGTGTCGGACAGCTTCTTGACGAGGCTCTCGGCCTCGGAGGCCGTCTTGCCGACGAGCGCGGGCATCACGGGGCCCGGTGACGTCGGGCTCGGCGCGGGTCCGGGCTTGTCGGAACTCTTCGCGGCCGTGTCCCCGCAGCCGGCGAGGGACAGGGCGACCGCCGCCGCCATGGCCGTCATGGCGACCCTTCTGCGTCTCCGGTACGTGTCTCGCTGGAACATATGACCCCCCACGGTCGTTGTCGCGCCGAATCGGCACAGAGTACGTTGATCGTCACGGCGTGTACGCCGAACGGGGAATCAGGGCCCGGGAGTCCGCTCCCGGGGTCTCCCCGGCGGCCGTCACGGAGCGGATCGCGGGTGGGTGTGGGACCGGTGTCCGGCGAAGGATCGTTACTCCATCAACTCGCCGCGACGGCAAGGCAGTCGGCCATGCGGCGACACGCTCACCATCGAGTGAGGATGCCCGCGCGGGCACGGCGCGGGCGCAAGGGTGGGCACATGATCATCTCCGCCCTGCGCCGCCGGGCCGCCGTGCTCGCGACCGCCCTCGCCGCCGCCCTGCTGCCCCCGGCCTCAGCGTCCGCGTCCGCACCCGCCTCCCCGCATGCGCTCGCCTCCGCGCCCGGATCGCTCCACGTGGCCGCTCCCGCGAACTCCTGTCCACGGGTCGCGGACCACCTCTTCGCCGCCGCCGACGAACGCGTGCAGGTGGAGCGCATCACCCCCTCCCCGTCCTGGCGGATCAACTGCAAGCAGCTCTACCGCTCGGACGGCCGCCCCCCGTCGGTGGTCTTCGAGGAGGGCTTCCTGCCCAGGGACACCCTCGACGGCCAGTACGACATCGAGAGCTACGTCCTGGTCAACCAGCCCTCCCCGTACGTCTCGACGACGTACAACCACGACCTGTACAAGTCCTGGAAGAGCGGCTGGAACTACTACATCGACGCCCCGGGCGGCGTGGACGTCAACCAGACCATCGGCGACACCCACAAGTACGCCTCCCAGGTGGAGGTGGCCTTCCCGGGCGGCATCGCGCGCTCCTTCATCGTGGCCGTCTGCCCGGTGGACACGGTGAAGAAGGTGGAGATCATGGACCGCTGCGAGGACAACCCGCACTACGAGCCCTGGCGCACCAACTACCCGGGCTGAACCCACGGCGGCGCGGTCGGAACCCTGTCCTCCGGCCCGCCGCTCCTGGAAGCATCCCGTGCATGAAGATCCTCACGCGCGCCGCCGCCACCGCCTCGCTCCTGTTCGTCACCGCCCTGGGCCTCTCGCTGCCCACGGCCGGCGCCGCCGTCGCGGGCAACTGCGCCGGTTGCATCGACGACGTCTCCGTCACCGCCGAACTGGGCCCGGCCTGGAGCGGCCGGAGCGCACAGGCGGGCGGCTGCGGCAACTGCTGGTCGTACGCAGTCGCCGCCCCGGCCGGCTGGAACGGCAGCCACGGCGACGCGTAGCCCGTAGCCCCGGAACGCGGAAGGCCGCCTCCGGCGCTCCCCGCGGGGAAACACCGGCGACGGCCGACGGCCGGCAGGGAGGGGAGGGACGGCTCCGTCCCCGAACCCGCAGGCTAGATGTCGCGGAAGATCTCGATCTGCGCGCCCACCGAGTTGAGGCGCTCCGCCAGTTCCTCGTAGCCGCGGTTGATCACGTAGACGTTGCGCAGGACCGAGGTGCCCTCGGCGGCCATCATCGCCAGGAGGACGACCACGGCCGGGCGCAGGGCCGGCGGGCACATCATCTCCGCCGCGCGCCAGCGGGTGGGGCCCTCGACCAGGACGCGGTGGGGGTCCAGGAGTTGGAGGCGGCCGCCGAGGCGGTTGAGGTCCGTGAGGTAGATGGCGCGGTTGTCGTACACCCAGTCGTGGATCAGGGTCTGGCCCTGGGCCACGGCCGCGATGGCGGCGAAGAAGGGGACGTTGTCGATGTTCAGCCCGGGGAAGGGCATCGGGTGGATCTTGTCGATCGGCGCTTCGAGCTTCGACGGGCGGACGGTGAGGTCCACCAGACGGGTGCGGCCGTTGTCGGCCGTGTACTCGGGGGAGCGGTCGTGGTCGAGGCCCATCTCCTCCAGGACCGCGAGCTCGATCTCCATGAACTCGATCGGGACCCGGCGGATCGTCAGCTCGGATTCCGTGACCACGGCCGCGGCCAGCAGGCTCATCGCCTCGACCGGGTCCTCCGAGGGGGAGTAGTCCACGTCCACGTCGATGTTCGGGACTCCGTGGACCGTCAGGGTCGTGGTGCCGACGCCGTCGACCCGGACGCCGAGGGCCTCCAGGAAGAAGCACAGGTCCTGGACCATGTAGTTGGAGGAGGCGTTGCGGATGACGGTCGTTCCGTCGTGCCGGGCGGCGGCCAGCAGCGCGTTCTCGGTGACGGTGTCCCCGCGCTCGGTCAGCACGATCGGGCGGTCCGGGGAGACCCCGGACTCGACCTGGGCGTGGTAGATGCCCTCGGTCGCGGTGATGTCCAGGCCGAAGCGGCGCAGGGCGATCATGTGCGGCTCGATGGTGCGGGTGCCGAGGTCGCAGCCGCCCGCGTAGGGCAGCTTGAAGTGGTCCATCCGGTGGAGGAGGGGACCGAGGAACATGATGATGCTGCGGGTGCGGCGGGCCGCGTCCGCGTCCATGGCGTCCATGTCGAGGCGGGCCGGCGGTACGAGTTCCAGGTCGACGCCGTCGTTGATCCAGCGGGTGCGGACGCCGATGGAGTTCAGGACCTCCAGGAGGCGGTAGACCTCCTCGATGCGGGCGACCCGGCGAAGGACCGTACGGCCCTTGTTGAGCAGGGAGGCGCACAGCAGGGCCACGCACGCGTTCTTGCTCGTCTTGACGTCGATCGCGCCGGACAGACGGCGGCCGCCGACCACGCGCAGGTGCATCGGACCGGCGTAGCCCAGGGAGACGATTTCGCTGTCGAGGGCTTCCCCGATGCGGGCGATCATCTCAAGGCTGATGTTCTGGTTGCCGCGCTCGATCCGGTTCACGGCGCTCTGGCTCGTGCCCAGGGCGTCCGCGAGCTGACTCTGCGTCCAGCCCCGGTGCTGCCGGGCGTCACGGATGAGCTTGCCGATGCGTACGAGGTAGTCGTCTGCCATGGATGCACCGTATCTCAGATATGAGATGCCGCTCGCGCTGGGTGTGGCAGACGGGTCTTACCGGTCGTCAGCTCCCATGGTGGGGCCGCCGCGTGCGTGGTGCGCGACGAGACGGCCGAGCAGTCCGACGAGCTGCTCGCGCTCGGGTGCGGACAAAGGGGACAGAAGCTCCTCCTGGGCCGCGGCGAGCAGTTGGTCGAGCTTGCGGAGCCGGCGCCGCCCGGCGGCCGTGAGGGTGATGACGTTGCGCCGCCGGTCGGCGGGATCGGGGGTCCGTTCGACCAGCTCGCGTTCGGCGAGCTCGTTGATGACGGCGACCAGGTCGCTGCGGTGGATGTCGGTGCGGCCGCTCAGGGCCGCCTGGCTCGCGGGCCCGAACTCCTCCAGGGCGACCAGGGCCGCGTAGTGCCATTTGCGTGCGTCTGCCCCGCTCAGTCCCTCGGTGACGAGCCGTGTGGCGTGCGCCGAAGCCTGCGAGAGCAGTCGGCTGGGCAGTTCGCGCAGTCGCGCCGGGAGGGCGGAAGTGCCCTGCTCCTCTTCCGTGGTCATGCCGGGATCGTACCCCTTGCGTTCGGAGCACTAACGATTTAGGTTCGTTGGTGTCACGAACGTTCGTGGTCCAAACGAAAGTGAAACGGATGGTTCCCATGCCCGTCGTCGGCGTACTCGATTCGACCGTGTACTACGAGGAGGCCGGCGTCCCCGACGGCGTCCCCTTCGTCTTCCTGCACGGCAACCCGACCTCCTCCCACCTGTGGCGCGGCGTCCTGCCCCGGATCGGGGGCCGGGTCCGCATCCTCGCCCCCGACCTCATCGGGATGGGCCGCTCGGGGAAGCCGGGCGGCGAGTACCGCTTCGCCGACCACGCCCGCTACCTCGACGCCTGGTTCGAGGCCCTCGGCCTCGACGCGTGCGTCCTGGTCGGACAGGACTGGGGCGGGGCGCTCGCCTTCGACCACGCCACCCGGCACCCGGGGCGGGTCCGGGGCCTCGCCTTCATGGAGACGATCCTGCGGCCGATGAGCTGGGAGGAGTACCCGCCCGCCGCCCGCGCCCGGTTCCAGGCGATCCGCACCCCGGGGACGGGGGAGGAGATGATCCTGGAGCAGAACCTCTTCATCGAGGACAGCATCGGCAAGACGGTGCTGAACACGCTGAGCGAGGCCGACCACGCCGTCTACGCCGCCCCGTACCCGACCCCCGAGAGCCGGCTCCCGCTGCTCCGGTGGGCCCGCTCCCTGCCGATCGGCGGCGAACCCGCGGACGTGGTCGCCCGGGTCGAGGCGTACGACGCCTGGCTGGCCGCCAGCCCGGGGGTGCCCAAGCTCCTGCTCCACTTCGACGGCTCGCCCGCCCTGATGGTCGGCCCCGAGCTGGTCGCGTGGAGCGAGGAGAACATCTCCGCGCTGGAGAGCGAGTACTGCGGCGCCGCCGCCCACCTCTGCCCGGAGGACCGGCCCGAGGAGATCGCGGCCGCCGTCACGGCCTGGGCCGCGCGCCACGGTCTTGCGGGCTGAGCCGCCGGGGCGGAGCCCCGGGAACCCCGGGGGAGCCTGCTGCCGGTCCGCACCGGCCGGGACCCGGCGCAGGCCGGCCAGGACCCGGCGTGCACCGGCCGGGGTCTGGCGCAGGCCGGTCAGGACCCGGCGTGCACCGGCCGGGGTCTGGCGCAGGCCGGTCAGGACCGGCGTACGCCACCCGGACCGGCCTACGCCGACAACGAACCCGTCGTGACCACCGTCACCTTCGGTCCGGGGCGGATGGCCGAATCGACGGATTCGTCCCCGGCCAAGCTCGCCGAATCCGGACATGCCCGATCCGCTGCGCGGCTGACCCGACCGGCGGGGCCGGGGGTGCGTGCCTCGTCCCGGCGCCCCGGCATGTACTAGAGTTATCTCGACATCGAGATATCTGCCCCGGACGTGCCGCAGCCGCCCCGCTGGTAAGGGTTACCTAACTTAGCCTCACCTTAGCGGAAAGGCCAGAGTGCCTCGCGGCAGGATTGCGGCAATACGCGCGAATTCATGCATGAAGGAGACTGTCGTGTCGGCGAACAGCTTCGACGCCCGCAGCACGCTGCAGGTGGGCGACGAGTCGTACGAGATCTTCAAGCTGGACAAGGTCGAGGGCTCCGCCCGCCTTCCCTACAGCCTGAAGGTCCTGCTGGAGAACCTGCTCCGTACCGAGGACGGCGCGAACATCACCGCCGACCACATCCGGTCGCTCGGAAACTGGGACTCGCAGGCCCAGCCCAGCGAGGAGATCCAGTTCACGCCGGCCCGCGTGATCATGCAGGACTTCACCGGCGTCCCCTGCGTCGTGGACCTCGCCACCATGCGCGAGGCCGTGAAGGCCCTCGGCGGCGACCCGGCGAAGATCAACCCGCTCTCGCCCGCCGAGATGGTCATCGACCACTCGGTCATCGCGGACAAGTTCGGCACGAAGGACGCCTTCGCGCAGAACGTCGAGCTGGAGTACGGCCGCAACAAGGAGCGCTACCAGTTCCTGCGCTGGGGCCAGACCGCCTTCGACGACTTCAAGGTCGTCCCCCCGGGCACCGGCATCGTCCACCAGGTCAACATCGAGCACCTGGCCCGCACGGTCATGGTTCGGGGTGGCCAGGCCTACCCCGACACCCTCGTCGGCACCGACTCGCACACCACGATGGTCAACGGCCTGGGCGTACTGGGCTGGGGCGTCGGCGGCATCGAGGCCGAGGCCGCGATGCTCGGCCAGCCGGTCTCCATGCTGATCCCGCGCGTCGTGGGCTTCAAGCTGACCGGCGAGCTGCCGACCGGCACCACCGCCACCGACCTCGTGCTGACCATCACCGAGATGCTCCGCAAGCACGGCGTCGTCGGCAAGTTCGTAGAGTTCTACGGTGAGGGCGTCGCCGCCACCTCGCTCGCGAACCGCGCCACCATCGGCAACATGTCGCCGGAGTTCGGTTCCACCGCCGCGATCTTCCCGATCGACGACGAGACGCTGAAGTACCTGCGCCTGACGGGCCGCGACGCCCAGCAGGTCGCCCTGGTCGAGGCGTACGCGAAGGCCCAGGGCCTGTGGCTGGACCCGGCCGCCGAGCCGGACTTCTCCGAGAAGCTGGAGCTCGACCTCTCCACGGTCGTCCCCTCCATCGCCGGCCCGAAGCGCCCGCAGGACCGCATCGTCCTCGCCAACGCCTCGCAGCAGTTCGCCCAGGACGTGCGCAACTACGTCGAGGATGACGACGAGGCGGGCAAGGAGTCCTTCCCGGCCTCCGACGCCCCGGCGAACCACCCGAACGGCGGCCCGTCGAAGCCCACCCCGGTCACCCTGGCCGACGGCACCACCTTCGAGATCGACCACGGCGCCGTCACCGTCGCCGCGATCACCTCGTGCACCAACACCTCGAACCCCTACGTCATGGTCGCCGCGGCGCTCGTGGCCAAGAAGGCGGTCGAGAAGGGCCTGGGCCGCAAGCCCTGGGTCAAGACCACCCTGGCCCCCGGTTCGAAGGTCGTCACCGACTACTTCGACAAGGCCGGCCTGACCCCGTACCTCGACAAGATGGGCTTCAACCTCGTCGGGTACGGCTGCACCACCTGCATCGGCAACTCCGGTCCGCTGGACGAGGAGATCTCGAAGGCGATCAACGAGCACGACCTCGCGGTCACCTCGGTGCTCTCCGGCAACCGCAACTTCGAGGGCCGCATCAACCCCGACGTGAAGATGAACTACCTGGCCTCCCCGCCGCTGGTCGTCGCGTACGCCATCGCGGGCTCCATGAAGGTGGACATCACCCAGGACGCCATCGGCACCGACACCGAGGGCAACCCGGTCTTCCTGAAGGACATCTGGCCCTCCGAGGCCGAGGTCAACGACGTCGTCGCGAACGCGATCGGCGAAGACATGTTCAGCAAGTCCTACCAGGACGTCTTCGCGGGTGACGCCCAGTGGCAGGCGCTGTCGATCCCGACCGGCAACACCTTCGAGTGGGACCCGCAGTCCACCTACGTGCGCAAGCCCCCTTACTTCGAGGGCATGACGATGGAGACCACCCCGGTCTCCGACATCACCGGCGCCCGTGTGCTGGCGAAGCTGGGCGACTCGGTCACCACCGACCACATCTCCCCGGCCGGCGCCATCAAGGCCGACACCCCGGCCGGCAAGTACCTGACGGAGCACGGCGTCGAGCGCCGCGACTTCAACTCGTACGGTTCCCGCCGCGGCAACCACGAGGTCATGATCCGCGGTACGTTCGCCAACATTCGCCTCCGCAACCAGATCGCGGCGGGCACCGAGGGCGGCTTCACCCGCGACTTCACCGTCGAGGGTGCCCCGGTCTCCTTCATCTACGACGCCTCGCAGAACTACCAGGCCGCCGGCATCCCGCTGGTCATCCTGGCGGGCAAGGAGTACGGCTCGGGCTCCTCCCGCGACTGGGCCGCCAAGGGCACCGCCCTGCTCGGCGTCAAGGCCGTCGTCGCGGAGTCCTACGAGCGCATCCACCGCTCCAACCTGATCGGCATGGGCGTCCTGCCCCTGCAGTTCCCCGAGGGCGCCACGGCGGCCTCCCTGGGCCTCACCGGCGAGGAGACCTTCTCCTTCACCGGAGTGGAGGAGCTGAACAACGGCACCACCCCGCGCACGGTCAAGGTCAGCACCGACACGGGCGTGGAGTTCGACGCGATCGTCCGCATCGACACCCCGGGTGAGGCCGACTACTACCGCAACGGCGGCATCATGCAGTACGTGCTGCGCCAGCTTGTCGGTTCTTGACCTGATGTGAACGAGCGCCCTGCCCCCGCGTCTCGCGCGCGGGGGGCGGGGCACTCGCGCTCGGCGGTGCGCAAGACGCGCCTGTGACCGTGATCGCAGACGATCCGTTCCCGGAGCGGAGCCGCGCATCCTGCGACGACGAAGAACCCCGCACCTGGTACCAGGTGCGGGGTTCTTCTGTGAGGTGTTCACGAGCGGGGCATCGACCCCGGATTTCGAACGGATGCTCGGGCGTGCCGAGGGAACCGGAGCGGCACCTGACCCGGGACCGGGTGCCGCTCGTGGCTCAGGCGGGGTGTGGGGTGGGTTCCGGGCCCGTCCGGGTCAGGAGGGATCTCAGTTCGGTGGTGACCTCGGAGTGGCGGGGGACCAGGTAGAAGTGGCCGCCGGGGTGGAGGGAGAGGGTGAAGGGGCCCCTTGTCGTGGTGGACCACGTCCTGGCGTCTCGTAGGGGGACCCGGGGGTCCGTAGTGCCTGTCATGGCGGTGACCGGGCAGGTGAGCGGGGGGCCGGGGGTGTGGACGTGGGATTCCACCGCCCGGAAGTCGGCGCGCAGGGCGGGGAGTGCCATGCGGAGGATGTCTTCGTCTTCCAGGGGCGGGACGTCGGTGCCGTTGAGGCGGGAGACCTCGGCCAGGAGCGCGGCGTCGCCCAGGTGGTGGAAGGACGGTCCCGGGGGGAGGTGGGGGCCGCGGCGGGCGGAGGCGACGAGGTGGGCCGGGGGGCGGCCCGCGGCTTCCAGGAGGCGGGCCAGCTCGAAGGAGACGACGGCGCCCATGCTGTGGCCGAAGAGGGTCAGCGGTGTCTGGTCCTCCGGGTCGAGCAGGCGGAAGAGGGCTTCGGCCAGTTCCGTGAGCGACAGCGACGCGGGTTCCGCGCGCCGGTCCTGGCGGCCCGGGTACTGCACCGCCAGGACGTTCACCTCCGGCGCCAGTTCCTGGGCGAACGGCAGGTAGAAGCCGGCCGAGCCGCCCGCGTGCGGCAGGCAGAGCAGGCGGGGTGCGCCCGGGCGTGCCGGGCGGAACCGGCGGATCCAGAGGTCGCGTTCGGCGGTGATGGCGGTGGTGGTTGTCATCGTCAGAGTACGGATTCCGTGAGGGCTCGGCGGTAGAAGAGCTGCGCGTCGTCCTCGTCGAGGAGGCCGGACGCGCCGTGCAACTGGAGGACCTCCGTCGTGGTGTCCACGGCCAGTTCCTTGGCCAGACCGAGGGCCTGGTTCGGGCGGTCCCCCCGGTAGAGCAGGCTCCGGACCGCTTCCAGCCTCGCCGACAGGGCCGCCAGGCGGAACGCGGGGTGCTGGTGGGAGCCGAGCGGAGCCCCGAAGAGGATCCTCCGGCGGGCGTGCGTCACCCCCAGGTCCAGGGCTCCTCGGCACAGGCCCGTCAGGTACGCGGCCTGTCGTGAGTGGGATCGGGAGAAGACTGTCGTCGGGTCGGCCAGTCGTCCCGTCGCCACCAGGGGGGTGTCGGGGGGTGCCGTCACCGTGAAGAGGCCGCCTCTGCCCAGGTCCTCGTGTTCCCTCAGGCGTATGTTCGGGTCGTCCAGTTCCATGAGGGAGAAGCGTTCCTCGTCGACCGTCAGCAGCAGGTCCGCCTGGTCCGCGCAGCGGACGAAGCGGCGGTCCGGGCCCGCGAGCGCGACCGCCAGGTCGCCGTGCCGCAGCGCGTCGACGAGGTCCTCCGTCTCCGGTGTCGCGGGCAGTGCCGCGAACGCGTCGAGCGCCGTCACCGTGTCGAGGTAGGGGCCGCGGTAGAGGGTCTCGCCCAGCAGTTCGCAGACCGGCAGGACGTCGTGCGTCTCGCTGATCGCGCCGGACTCGGCCAGCGTGGCCCACACCGCGGCCTGCGTACCCGCAGCCTCCTCCGAAAACGGCCGTTGGCCGAGCCGGCGGAGTGCCGGGCGTAGTTCGGGGGACGAGAAGAGGTCCGTGAGGGGGGAGGAGGGCGCTTCGGCGCCGCTCTCGTCGGTCAGGGTCACAGCAGCTCCAGGTGTGAGGTCGCGATGGCGCGCAGCATCACCTCGGACGTTCCCGAGGCGAGCGTCAGCGTCGGCGCGTAGCGCAGGGCCCGCTCGATCCTCCCGAGGTCCGGCGCGTCCGGGTCCTGGTTGGTGAGCAGACCGTCCCGGCCCCGCAACTCCAGGCAGAACCTGGCCACTTCCCGGGCCTGCTCGGTCACGTACCACTTCGCCATGGCGGCGAGTACGGAGTCGGTCCTGCCGGCGTCCAGTTCGGTGACCATCCGCCAGGCGAGGGCGTGCCCCGCCGCGAGGCGCGCGTCGAGGGCGGCGTACCGCTCCCGCATCCTCTCGGGCACCGCGTCGGCCACCGAGTCGAGCCAGTGGCGGATCTTCGCGTGGAAGTCGATGCCCGTCCGTTCGAGGAGCAGCAGCTCGTTCATGAGCCGCCAGCCGTCGTCCACCTCACCGACGACGTCCTCGCGCGTCAGCCGCACCCCGTCGATGGAGATCTCGCAGAACGCGTCGTCGGTGAGGTTCGGCAGCGTCCTGATCGTCACCCCCGGGGAGCGCAGGGGGAGGAGGAAGAGTCCGATGCCGGGCATGGTCCCCGGCACCGTGATCGCCGCGCACAGGGCGGTGTCCGCGAAGCCGGACTTCTGGTTGAACACCTTGGTGCCGTACAGGCGCCAGGCGCCCTCACCGTCGGGCTCGGCCCTCGTCGTCATCCGCCCGAGGTCCGAACCGGCCTGCGGTTCGGTGAAGAGGACCGTCGCGATCTGCTCGCCCCTGGCCAGCGGCGGCAGCAGTCGCTCGCGCTGCGCGTCGGTGCCGCTGTCGAGGACGAAGCGCCCCACGATGTCCACGCTCAGCACGTGCGCGTCGTCCGGTACCCCGGCGAGGATCATCTCCTCGGTGACCACCGCGGCTTCGTAGTGGCCGAGGCCGGCGCCTGCGTACCGCTTCGGCCAGCTCGGCGCGAGCCAGCCGCGCTCGCCGAGCAGGCGGTACGTGGTCAGGAGGCCCGGTTCCCTGCCGGGCGGGAACCGCCGGATGCCGTCCACCTCCTCCTGGACCGCCGGCGAGCGCAGCAGCGCCCGTACCTCCTCGCGGAACGCGATGCGAGCCGGGGTCGGTCGCGTGTCCGGGATGTCCGTCTCCGGAAGGAGGTGCGTGGTGGGCGTGGGCGTGGGCGGTGGGGTCGTGGTGGTCACGGCTGGGTCCCTTCGAGGAGCGCTCCGAGTGTCCGGGCCAGTTCCGTGACGTGCGGAGCCCGCATCATTCCGTAGTGGTCGCCCGGTGCCCGGTGCCCGATCACCGGGCCGCTCGTCCAGGGCTCCCAGGCCTCGGCCGTCGCCTCCGGGGAGTCCTCGGCCAGCAGCAGGTCGATGCGGCCGTCGTACCGCTCCGGTCGCCAGACCGCTCCCGTCGACAGGATCGCGAGGAATACGTCCATGCGCCGCCGCAGCAGCTCGGCGGAGCCGGACGGGGCGAGCCCCGCGTCCACGAGCGCGCCGACGACCCGGTCGGACTGCGCCGTCTCGTCGAGGCCGGCCAGTTCGTCGGCCGACGGTCCCACGGCCTCGTGCCCGGCCGTGAGCGCGAGATTCTCGGCGAACAGGGCGCGCAGCAGCGACGCGGCCGGCGCCTCCTCCAGTACGGGCGGCTCCTGCGTGTCGAGCAGCGCCAGCAGCTCGACGCGCGCGCCCCGCTCGCGCAGCTTCACCGCCGTCGCGTGGGCGAGGCCGCCGCCCACCGACCAGCCGACGAGGCGGTAGGGGCCTTCCGGCGCGGTCGCTCGTACGGCGTCGGCGTAGGCCTCCGCCATCTCGGCGACGGACCGGGGGAGCGGGCCGGCTTCGAGGCCCAGTGCCTCGATGCCGTAACACGGCACACCCGGCGGCAGGTCGCGGCAGAGCGCCGCGTACGACATCGACGAACCGCCACTGGCGTGGAGGAAGAAGACCGGTGCGTGGCCGGGGGTTCCCGGGCGCAAGGGGACGACGAGGCCGCTCGGGGTGAAGTCGGTGCTCGGGGTGGGTGCGGTGGGTGCGGTGGTCGTGGCGCTCGCGGTCGTCGGGGTCAGGGTCTGCGGCACCTCGCTCTCGATGAGCTCCGACAGCGCGGCGACCGTCGGCGCGCGGAAGAAGGCGCGCAGTTCCAGACTCACCCCGAAGGCCTCGCGGATCCGGGACGTGATCTGAGTGATCCGCAGCGAGTTCCCGCCCAGGGTGAAGAAGTCGTCCGTGACCCCGATGTCCGTCGTGCCGAGCACCCCGGCCCAGATCTCCGCGACACGCACCTCGGTCGGGGTGCGCGGCTCGACCCGCTCGGGGGCCGCGGGACGGCCCGGGGCGGGGAGCTTCGGGTGGTCGATCTTGCCGTTGGCGTTCAGCGGGAAGGCGTCGAGCGCGATGAACGCGGTCGGGATCATGCCGACCGGGAGCAGGGCGGTCAGCGCGTCGCGCAGCGCCGTCGCGTCCGGCTCGGTCCCGCCGTCGGTCACGAGGTACGCGACGAGGGCGCCGTCCCGTACGGTCACAAGAGCCTGCCGGATGCCGGGCCTGCCGGTGAGCGCCACCTCGATCTCGCCGGGCTCGATCCGAAGGCCGTTCAGCTTGATCTGACGGTCCGCCCGGCCGAGGAACGTGAGCACGCCGTCCTGGCGTCGGACCGCGAGGTCGCCCGTGCGGTAGACCCGGCTGCCGGGCGGGCCGTAGGGGTCGGGCAGGAACTTCTCCGCGGTCAGCCCGGGGCGGCCGAGGTAGCCCCGGGCCACGCCGGTGCCGCCCACGTAGAGCTCGCCGGGTACGTGGACGGGGGCGAGGTCGCCGCGGTCGTCCAGGATGTACGCCCGGTAGCCGGGGAGCGGCAGACCGATCGGCGGGGGGCCGTCGAGCACGTCGGGGACGAGGTGGTCGATGCAGGCCACGGTCGCCTCGGTGGGGCCGTAGGCGTTGTGGAAGGTCCGGCCGGGGATGTTCCAGCGGTTTACCAGGTCCCCGGGGTAGGGCTCAAGGCCCACGAAGAGGGCGCGCAGGTCGGGGAAGGCGTTCGCGTCGAGCTCGGCGAGGATCGACGGGGGCAGGTCGGTCACGGTGACCGCCTCGGTCTGCATCAGCTTCGTGAGCGTGCCGAAGTCGTGCAGCACCGTGACCGGTGCCTGGACGAGCGCCGCGCCGCTGGTGAGCGCCGAGAAGAAGTCGAAGACGCTGACGTCGAAGGCCGGGTTGGCGAACTGGAGGACCCGGTCGCCCTTGCCGAGACCGAAGACGCCGACGATGCCGATGATGAAGTCGACCGCCTGGCGGTGTTCCACCACCACGCCCTTGGGGCGGCCCGTCGAGCCCGAGGTGTAGATGACGTAGGCCGCGGAGGCCGGGTCGATGGGGTGGATGGGGCTGGTGGGGTCGGGGGAATCAGCGGTACCGGGATCTGCGTCCTGCGCGTCGAGGAGCACCGGGGTCACCTGCGGGGGCAGCAGCTCCGCCACGCTCCGTACCGTCAGCACCGTGCGACAGCCGGAGTCCTCCAGCATCCAGGCGATCCGGTCCCTGGGGTAGCCGGGGTCGATCGGCAGGTAGGCCGCGCCCGACTTGAGCACCCCGAGGAGCGCCGCCGGGAGCTCCGGGCCCCTCGGCAGCAGGACGGCGACGATGTCGCCGCGGGCGTCGAGCCGGGCGTCGAGGCGCCGGGCGATCCGGTCGGCGCGTGCGTTCAGTTCGCCGTACGAGACGGTGTCGCCCTCGAAGAGGGTCGCGGGCGCCCCGGGGTCGGCGGCGGCGCGCTCCTCGAACAGCTCGTGGAGCAGCCGGCCGTGCGCGTCCGGTGCGGCGGGGCCGACGGCGTGGTCGAGGGCGAGGGCGCGCTCCCCGGAGCCGAGCAGGTCGATCCGGCTCAGCGGGATCGCGGGGTCCGCGCAGACCTGTTCGAGGATGGTGGCGTACTGGGCGAGCAGCCGCTCGATCCGGTCGGCGTCGAACAGGTCGGTGGCGTACTCGGCCCACAGGTCGAGGCCTTCCCCCGGGACCTCGGTCGCCTGGACGGCGAGGTCGAACCGGGAGGTGCCCTGCTCGGTCGGCTCGTGGATCACCTGGAGCCCACCCGCCTCGCCCCGGTCGGGCGTCGCGTTCTGGAGGGTGAAGCAGACCTGGAAGAGTGGGTTGCGGCTGGCGTCCCGCTCGGGGCGGAGCTCCCTGACGAGCCGGTCGAAGCCCAGCTCCTGGTGGAGATGGGCACCGAGAACGGTGTCCCGGGTCCGGGTGATCAGCTCACGGAACGCCGGGTCGCCCGCCGTGCTCGTCCGCAGCACCAGCGTGTTGGCGAAGAAGCCGATGAGCCGCTCGATGTCGGGGTGGGTCCGGCCGGAGAACACCGAGCCGACGACCACGTCCTTGGCGCCCGTGTAGCAGGTGAGCAGCGCGTTGAAGCCGGCCAGCAGAACGCTGAGCAGCGTCGCCTGCTCGGCGCGCGCCAGCTCCGAGAGCCGCGCGCGCAGCTCCTCGGGCAGCCGGAGCGTGGTGGTGGCGCCGCGGAAGCTCTGCTCGGCGGGGCGCGGCCGGTCGGTCGGGATGTCCAGGGCCGGCAGGTCGGCCAGCCGCTCGCGCCAGTACGCGAGCAGGCGCTCGGTCGCCTCGGCCGAGGCCCGGCCCCGCTCCCAGCTCGCGAAGTCGGCGTACTGCACAGGCAGTTCGGGAAGCTCTGGGGTCGTCCCCGTCACGGCCGCGGCGTAACAGGCCGTCAGCTCCGCGACGAGGATCCCGGTCGACCAGCCGTCGGTCGCGATGTGGTGGATGCACAGGACCAGCAGGTGGTCATCGGCGGCGAGCCGGATGATCCGGGCGCGCAGCACCGGTCCCACGGCCAGGTCGAAAGTGCCGGTGGACACCTCCTCCGCCAGGGCGTGGGCGGCCTCCTCGGCGTCCGGCCGCCCCGTCAGGTCGGTGACGGGCAGCTCGACCCGGTCCGGGGCCGGGTCGACGACCTGGTGGGGTACGCCGTGCTCTTCGAGATAGCGGGTGCGCAGGATCTCGTGCCGGCCGACGACGCGGGTGAGCGCCGTGACCAGGTGCCCGTGGTCGAGCGGCCCGCGCAGGCGCAGCGCCAGCGGCGAGTTGTAGACGGGCAGGTCCGGCATCCACTTGTCGAGGAACCAGAGCCGCTGTCCGGCGAAGGACAGGGGCAGCGCCCGGTCGCGCGGCACGGTCGGCACGCGCGTCACGGCGCCCCGGCGAGCGCCCAGCTCCTGGAGCAGACGCTTGGCCTCGGTGGCCCCGCCGCCGGCCGCCCGGCCCTTGCGCGCGCGAGCCGGAATCGGCCCGCCGGCCTCGAACCTCGGCATGCGTCATCTCCTCCTGGCTGACTTCTGGCTTATGACTTCTGGCGTCCGACGTCTGACGTCCGACTGACTTCTGGTCCATCGCACTGTGGTGCACCCGCTGGGGGACGGCTATCGGGACTTCTCCCGACTGTCTCGGCCCGACGCGCACGACCTAGCGTGCGCGGCAGTTTCCCGAAGTGCGCGCGGGCGTGGAGGAGGTGGTCCACCGGTGTCAACCGGACGACCGAGGTGGATGGGCGCGCGACCGGCGCGCGAGGGCAGCGATTTCAACCGTCTCTGGGCGGGTGACGCGGTGTCGCAGATCGGACAGCAGGTCACGCTCTTCGCCCTGCCCTACGCGGCGTTGACGGTACTGCACGCCTCCGGCGGCCAAGTCGGGCTGCTCCAGGCTCTGTACACGCTGCCGTTCCTTCTCATCCCGCTGCCCGCGGGCGTATGGCTGGAGAACCGCAGCAAACGGCCGGTGCTCATCTGGGCGAGTCTGCTCAGCGCCGTCCTCGTCCTCTCGGTCCCGGTCGCGAACGCGTTCGGTGCTCTGGGCCTCGCGCACCTCTATGTGATCGCCTTGCTCGGCGGTGTCCTGACCGTCGTCTCCGACATCGCGAAGACGTCCCTGGTGCCGCGGCTCGTCGACGCCGGCGAACTGGCCTCGGCCAACAGCAAGCTGAACGCGGGGCTCGCCGTCGGCGGCACCGCCGGGCCCGGGATCGCGGGCTGGCTGACCGGGCTCGTCGGAGCCCCGTACGCCCTCGTCATGGACGGACTCGCCTATCTTTGGGCCGCGTTGATGACGGGCCGGGTGCGACACCGCGAACCGTCCCCCGAACCCGGGCGCCCCGCCCGCGACCTGCGCAAGGAGACGAAGGACGGACTACGGACCGTCTTCGGTACGCCCCCGGTGCGCAACATCGCCCTGCACGCGGCCCTCAACAACGGCGGCGCCCAGCTGCTCAACGTCGCCCTCATCGTCTACCTCGTCCAGGACCAGGGGTACGGGAGCGGCGCCTACGGGCTCGTGCTCGTGTGCGGCGGAGTCGGCGCCGTTCTCGGCATCCTGGCCGCGCCCGCGCTCATCCGCGTCTTCGGTTACGGGCCCGCCATGCTCGTGGCCCTCGCCGTGACGGTGAACGCGTACTGGATCGTTCCGGCGGTCGAAGGTTCGCGCACCCTCGTCGTCGCGTCCTGCGCGCTCGCCGTCGCCGTCGCCTCGGCGGGTACGGGCATCGGCGGCGTGGTCGCCGTGACGGTACGTCAACTGCTCACCCCGGCAGAGCTGCACGCGCGGATGAACGCCAGCTACCGGATGGTCACCTTCGGGACCATTCCGCTGGGCGCTCTGCTCGGCGGCCTGCTGGTCGAGCGGATCGGTGCCCAGGAGACCCTCTGGGTCGTGCCGTTCGTCCTCACCGCGGCCGTACTGCCCCTCGTGCCCTCGCCCGTACGCACGCTCGGCAAGGAGATCGTGCAGTCGGGGGAGTCGGGGGCGCCTGAGGGGCCTGGGGGTCCCGGGGCGGTTTCCGAGGAGGAGAAGGTTCTCTAGCGGGAGAAGTGACCCCGGGGTGCGCCCCGGGGTCCCCCTCGTCGGTTCACGCCGGCGACACGCGGGCCTCGCGCAGGGTCTCGTAGAACGGCAGGTGGTGGCGGAGGTAGCCCGACAGGACCGGGTCGGTCCCCGGGTCCACGGCGTGGGCGCGCCGCTCCGCGTGGAAGCCCGCGGAGTTGCTGGCCTCCACATGCCAGCGCGAGGTGCGCTGCCACTCGCCGCGCTCGCCGGGCTTCCAGCTCAGCGCCTCGGGGAGGAACGGGATCCCGACGGCGGCGCAGTAGGCGGCGATCAGGCCGGGGGAGTCCTGCATGAGGTCGGCCGAGTCGATGACGACCGGCGTCCGCGCGGACGTCTCGGCGACCGCCCGGTAGAGCTCGTGCTGCGTCTCGCCGCCGATCTGGTGGAGCCGTACCTCGGGGTTGAGGGCGTGGTACGAGGCGATGGTCTCCTCGGGGTGGCGGATCATGAACGTGTGCGTGGCGTCCCGCCCGAGGAACTCCTCGTCTGCGAGGACGGCCGGGTAGCGCTCGTCGGTCGTGTCCTTGAAGAAGATCGGCTTGGACTGCGCCAACGTCCTTATGGCCGCGATCAGTTCCTCCTCCGACCCGATCTTCGTGCCCTCGATCTCGACACTGCCGAACTCGGCCAGGTTGGAGAAGGGTTCGTGCAGGACGTGGAAGTCGCCGCGCTCGGACATCATCCGGAAGAACGCCGTGGAGCGACTGCGCGGCATGGCCCACAGCGCGATGATCCGGGGCTGGTCTTCCGCATCGTTCCTCGTGGTCACAGTGGCTTACATCCCATCGTGGTCGCCGTCAGAGGGCCCGCAGTCTGGCACGGAACGGAGCCCTTCCCAAGCAATCCCGGACCTCCGCCGGGTAGGGGAACTCCCCGACTGTTCGCCGCCCGTGAGGGGTGCGAGCCTCGAACCAACTTCGCGGTGCCCGGGTCGGTGGAGGCCCTGGGCCGGCGGGCCCGGCTCATGCGGAGCCCGGTTCAACTCGACGGGAAATGTGTGATGTTGCCATGAAGGCGCTACGGGTGTGGTCGAAGCCGGACGAGGTCCGGATGTGGCTGCTCTGCCTGCCGCCCGGCGGCGGTGGCGCGCGCCTGTTCAAGGACTGGGCCGACCTGCTGCCTGCGGGCCTCGGCGTCGCCGCGCTCGAACTGCCTGGTCGCGGAGGCCGACTTGGGGAGCCGCAGGCCACGAGCATGACCGAGGTCGTCGCGGAGTTCGCCGACGCCGTGGAGCCGCTCCTCGAACGCCCGGTGATGCTCTTCGGGCACAGCATGGGCGCCGTCCTGTCACTCGCCCTGGCCCGCGAACTGCGTGCCCGGCGAGGCTGGCGCCCACTGGCCCTGGTCGCCGCCGCGAGCGAACCGCCCGAGCGGCGGAACGTCCCGGTGTCCCTGGCCGACGCCTCGTCCGACGCCTCGGACGAGGAGCTGGTCACCTGGCTCCGCGGTCTCGGCGGCACCTCCGACGAACTGCTCGCCAGCCGGGAGTTCCTCGCCGAGATGCTGCCGGCCCTGCGCGCCGACCTCGCGCTCGTCGAGGGCGCCGAGTGGCCCGAACTGTCGCCGCTCGACTGCCCGTTGCATGTCTACGTCGGCGAGCGGGACGCGGCTGTCGACGGGCCGGGCGCGGCACGCGGCTGGGCCGCGCACACCACGCGTGAACAGCCGCTCCGCAGCTTCCCGGGCGGTCACTTCTTCGTACAGGAATCCGCCGATCTCGTCCTGGCCGCTCTGGCCGAAGACGCGAACACCGCGGTCGGGGGCCGGCTTCTGCGATCCCGGTGAGCGGTCCGGTCGCATGGGGGCGAGGTCGAAAGGGAGGAACAGGCATGGTCATGGCGGACACGTCCGAAGGGCGTGAAGAAGTGCGTGAAGAAGTGCGTGAAGAAGTGCGTGCAGGCGATGTGAACGGCGGCGCGGCACGGGAGACCGACGCACGGGGCGACAGCTCCCCGCTCGCCGGGCTCTCGGAGGAGCGCAAGGCGCTGCTCGCCCTGGAACTCGCCCGGAGGAAGGCCCGGGAGCACCGGCCGCGGCCGTTGCCGCGCGAGGGCGCCGAACCGCGTTTCCCGCTCTCGTACGCTCAGGAGCGGCTCTGGTTCCTGGAGCAGGCCGACCCGGGTTCGACCGCCTACGTGATGCCGGGCGCGCTGCGCCTGCGCGGCGCGCTGGACCTGACCGCGCTCGGCGCCGCCCTGAACGAGATCGTGCGCCGGCACGAGGTGCTCCGCACGACCTTCCCCGACGACGGCGGCCGCCCCGAGCAGCGCATCGGGCAGCCCCGGCCGGTGCCGCTGCCCGTCCTCGACGTGTCCGGTGAGGACGACGCCGACGCCGAGGCCGAGGTCGAGGCCGTGTTCCGGGCCGAGACCACCACGCCCTTCGACATCGCGTCCGACCTCATGGTCCGCGCGCGGCTGCTGAGGCTCGCCGAAGACCGCCACGTCCTGGTGCTCGGGCTCCACCACATCGCCGCCGACGGCTGGTCCCTCGGCGTCCTCCTCGGTGAACTCGGCGCGCTCTACGACGCCTTCCGGCGTGGTATGCCCTCGCCGCTGCCCGAGCTGGGCACGCAGTACGCGGACTACGCGGTCTGGCAGCGGGAGTGGCTCGACGCCGGCCCGATGGACGCCCAGATCGCCTACTGGCGCGACCGCCTCGACGGTGCCCCCGTCCTCGAACTGCCCGCGGACCTCGCGCCCGCGGCGGCGCGCGGCTGGCACGGCGCTTCGCGGTCCTTCGACTTCCCCGCGGACCTGTGGCGGCGGGTGACCGCCTTCGCCGAGGAACGCAGGACCACCCCGTACATGGTCCTGGTGTCGGCGTTCGCCGTCGTCCTCTCCCGGTGGAGCGGTCAGCGGGACGTCGTGATCGGCTCGCCGCTGGCCGGCCGGGCCCACCCCGAACTGGAGCCACTGGCGGGATTCTTCGTCAACACGCTGCCGCTGCGCGTGGACGTACCGGAGACGGCGTCGTTCGCGGAGCTGCTCGCGGAGGTCAAGGAGACCTGCACCGAGGCCTACGCCCACCAGGACGTCCCCTTCGGCAAGCTCGTCCAGGCCCTGCGGCCGGACCGCTCGCTCGGCCCCGTGCCGCTGGTGCAGGTCATGCTCGCCCTGCGTGATGTGCCGGGCGGGGCGCCCTCCCTGCCCGGACTCGACGTGGAGTCCGTCGACCTGGCGACCAACCAGGACGCGAGCAAGTTCGACCTCGTCTTCGACCTGGTCCCGCAGCCGGACGGACGGCTGGACGCCAGGGTCGAGTTCAGCACCGACCTCTTCGAGGCCTCCACGGCGGGCCGGATCGCCGACGCGTTCGTCCGGGTGGTCGAGGCCGCGACGACGGGCCCCGACCAGCAGGTCGACCAGCTGCCGCTGCTGTCGGCGAAGGAGCGGGACCACCTGGTCGGCGAGCTGTCCGGGGACGGCGCCGCGAGCGCTGCCGACAGGGTCGGCCTCCTGCACACCCTGATCGAGGAGCAGGCGCGGCTCCGGCCGGACGCCCCGGCGGTCGAGTGCGCCGGTACGGTCCTCAGCTACCGCGAGCTGAACGAGCGCGCCGACCGGCTCGCCCACCGGCTGCGCGCCCATGGCGCGGGGCCGGAGCAGCTCGTCGGCGTCAGCCTTCCCCGATCGGCCGACATGGTCGTCGCGTTGCTCGGCATCTTCAAGGCGGGCGGCGGCTACATGCCCCTCGACCCCCACTACCCGCAGAGCCGCGTCGAGTTGATGCTCCGCGATTCGGGCGTCTCGCTCGTCGTCACCGACCGGACGGTGGCCGCCACCGGCCGCCTGGACGGCTCCGCCGGTGCGGGCTCCGCGCCCGTCCTCGTCCTCGTGGACGACATCGGCGACGAGCCGGTCGAACCCCTCGCCGTCCCCGTGCACGCCCGCTCCCTCGCGTACGTCATCTACACCTCGGGCTCCACCGGCCTGCCCAAGGGCTCGGCCAACGAGCACGGCGGCGTGGTGAACACCCTCGCCGGACTGAACCGCACCCTCGGTCTCGGCCCGGACGACCGCATGCTGGCGATCTCCAGCCTCAACTACGACATGTCGGTGTACGAGATCCTCGGCAGCCTTCTCACGGGCGCCTGCGTCGTCGTCCCGCCGGACGACCTGGAGGTCACCGACCCCGTCCAGCTGCGCCGACTGCTCATCGACGCCCGGGTCACCGCCTGGAGCTCGGCCCCGGCCCTGCTCGAAATGCTCGTCAACCACGTCCACGACGGGCCCGGTCTCGACGGAGCCGTGCTGCGCCTCGCCGTCCTCGGCGGCGACCGGCTGCCTCCGGCCCTCGCAGAGCGGCTCGGCGCCCTGCTGCCGGAGCTGCGGCTCTACAACCTCGCCGGCATGACCGAGGTGTCCTTCTGCTCGACGTACCACCTCGTACGCCGGCCCGAGCCCGTCCCGGGCACCATTCCGTGGGGCCGCCCGCTGCCGAACCAGCGCGCGTACGTCCTCGACGCGCACGGCGAACCCGTCCCGGTCGGCGTGCGCGGGGAGCTCTTCCTCGGCGGCGCGGGCGTACGGCGCGGATACTGGCGGCGCCCCGGCCTGTCGGCGCAGCGCTTCACCCCCGACCCGTTCGGCGCCGACCCCTCGGGGCGGCTCTACCGGACCGGTGACGCCGCACGCTGGCGCGCCTCGGGCGACCTGGAGTTCCTGGGCCGGCTCGACCACCAGGTGAAGCTGCGCGGCCTGCGCATCGAACCCGGTGAGATCGAGGCCGCGCTCACCTCCCACCCGGACGTCGAGCGCAGCGCCGTACTCCTGCGCGGCGAGGCCGCCGACCAGCGGCTCGTCGCCTACCTCACCACCAGTGGTCCGCTGCCGCCGAGCATCGGCGAGCTGCGCCGTTACCTGCTCGACCGGCTTCCCGGGCACATGGTTCCCGCGGCGTTCGTCCTCATGGAGAAGTTCCCGCTCCAGCCGAGCGGCAAGCTCGACCGGACGGCCCTGCCCGACCCGGCCGTGAACAGGGCCGAGCTGTCCGCCGACTACGTCGAGCCCGCCGAGCCCCTGGAACAGGTGCTCGCCGCGATCTGGGCCGAGGTCCTCGAACTCGACCGGGTGGGCGCGACCGACGACTTCTTCGACCTCGGCGGGCACTCGCTGCTCGTCACGCAGGTCGTGTCCCGCATCCGCGACCTCTTCCGGGTCGACTTCCCGATCCGGAGCTTCCTCGTCGCAGGGACGGTGAGCGCGCTGGCGGGACAGCTCCGCTCGGCCGCGGCCGAGGCGGGAACGGACGCGGACCGCACGGCGGACCTCGTCCTCCAAGTGAGCCGCATGGACGCGGACCAGGTGACCAGGAGGCTTGGCGAATGAGCCCGTCCGACGCTGCCGGGATCCGCCTCGGAGCCATGACCCCCGACCAGAGCAGGCTGCTGGAACGCCTGCTCGCCGAGCAGGCCGCGGCCGCCGCGCCGCGCCCGGAGATCCTGCCGCGCGCGGCGGACCGCGCGCACGCCGAACCGTCCTCCGCTCAGCGCCGCATCTGGTTCTTCGACCGGCTCCAGCCCGGCTCGGCGCTCTACACCATCACCGGCGTCGCCGAACTGCGCGGCACCCTCGACCACGCGGTGCTGTCCCGCTGCCTGGACGAGGTCGTACGGCGGCACGAGACGCTCCGCACCACGTTCCACGACGAGGGCAACGAGCCCTTCACACGGGTGGAGGCCCCGGCCCACGTCCCGCTGGAGCTCGTCGACCTCTCCGGTCTGCCGGAAGCCGACCGGGACCGCGCGGTCGAGGAGCGGCGCGACGCCGAGTCGCAGCGCCCCTTCGACCTGTCCCGCGACCTCATGCTCCGGGCCGAACTGCTGCGCGTCGCGCCGGACAGGCACCTGCTCCAGCTGTCGATGCACCACATCGCCGCCGACGGCTGGTCGCTCGGTGTCCTCCTCCGCGAACTGGGCACGCTGTACCCGGCGTTCCTGCGGGGAGAACCCTCGCCGCTCGCCGACCCCGCCGTGCAGTACTCCGACTACGCGCTCTGGCTCGCGGAGCGCATGCGGGAGCCCGGTCACGAGAAGGCGCTGACCGAGTGGACCGAGCGGCTCCGCGGCTCCTCCGCGCTCGACCTGCCGACGGACCGGCCGCGCAGGGACTCGGGGACCTTCGTGGGCGGTACGGTGCCGCTCACGCTGTCCGGCGAGCTGATGACCCGGGTCAAGCGGCTGGCCGACCAGGAACGCGCGACGCCGTACATGGTGCTCGTCGCGGGCCTCACCGCCCTGCTCGGCCGGTGGAGCGGCGGCCGCGAGGACGTCGTCCTCGGCTGCGCGGTCGCCGGCCGCAACCGCAGCGAGATCGAGCCGCTCATCGGGTTCTTCGTGAACACCCTCCCGCTCAGGCTCGACCTCTCGGGACGCCCGTCGTTGCGCACCCTCGTCGGCCGCGCGCGGACCGTGTGCCTGGACGGGTACGCCGGCCAGGACGTTCCCTTCGAGCAGATCGTCGAGCGGCTCCAGCCGGACCGCGAACCGGGCGCGCGGGTGCCGCTCGTACGGCACATGCTCGTCCTCCACAACAGCCCGCGCCCCAAGCTGAAGCTGCCCGATCTGGAGATCGAGGTGCTGCCGCTGGAGACCGGCACCGCCAAGTTCGAGATCCAGCTCGAACTGACCCCCACCGAGGACGGCGGTCTCGGCGGCTGGCTGGAGTACTCCCAGGACCTGTTCGACAGGGCCACGGCGACCCGGCTCGCCGAGGGCCTGATCGCGCTGCTCTCCGACGGCGTCGAGCGGCCCGACACCGCCGCGGGCGACCTGCGGATCCTCTCCGGGGCCGACCGGCGGACCGTCGTCGAGGAGTGGAGCGGGGCCGGGACGGCTCCGGCCGGAACCGGTCTCCTGCACGAGCTCTTCGAGCGGTCGGCGGACCGTACGCCGGGGGCCGTCGCCCTCGTCGACGGCGCGCGGACCCTCACGTACGGCGAGCTGGACGAGCGGGCGAACGAGCTGGCGCACGACCTGATCGCCCGGGGCGTGCGCGCCGAGGACGTCGTCGGCGTGCGGCTCGCGCGCTCGGCCGGCGCCGTGGTCGCGATGCTCGCGGTGCTCAAGGCGGGCGCGGCCTATCTGCCGCTCGACCCGGCGCACCCGGCGCAGCGGCTGGCGGAGCTGGCCGAGGACGCGGGCGCCCGGCTCGTCCTCACCGATGCCGACGTCCCTGTGGAGGCCGATGCCGACGGGCCTGGCGCCCGTACCCGTACCCGGCCCTCCGTGGCCGTCTCGCCGGGCACGAGCGCGTACGTCCTCTTCACCTCCGGCTCCACGGGCCGGCCGAAGGGCGTCGTCAACGAGCACGCGGCGGTCGTCAACCGGATCCTGTGGATGCAGGAGGAGTACGGCCTGGAGCCGGAAGAGGCGGTCCTGCACAAGACCCCGCTCGGCTTCGACGTCTCCGGCTGGGAGTGGCTCTGGCCGCTGGCCGTCGGCGCGCGGATCGTGGTCGCGGGCGACGAAGGCCGCCGCGACCCCGTCGTCCTCGGCCGGCTGATCCGCGAACACTCCGTGACGACCTGCCACTTCGTGCCCTCGATGCTGCGCGCCTTCCTCGACGGCCCCGCCGCCGAGTGCGCCGGCGTCCTGCGACGGGTCGTCTGCAGCGGCGAGGAGCTGCCGCCCGCGCTCGCCCGCCGGTTCACGAAGGTGCTGCCCGACACCGGGCTCCACAACCTGTACGGGCCGACCGAGGCCGCCATCGACGTGACCTCCTGGCCGGTCCCGGCGGACCTGGAGCCGGAGCACGAGGCACGGCTGCCCATCGGCCGGCCGATCTCCGGCGCCCGCCTCTACGTCCTCGACGAGCGCGGCGAGCCCGTGCCGCCGGGCGCGTCGGGCGAGCTGTTCATCGGCGGCCTCCCGGTCGCCCGCGGCTACCGCGGCCGGCCCGGGCTGACCGCCGAGCGGTTCGTTCCCGACCCGTTCACCCCGGGCGGGCGGCTGTACCGGACCGGCGACCGCGCTCGCTGGGGCTCCGACGGCGCGCTCGACTACCTCGGGCGCATCGACCACCAGCTCAAGATCCGCGGCCAGCGGATCGAGCCCGGCGAGATCGAGGCGGTGCTCGGCGCGCACCCGGCCGTCGAGCGGGCCGTGGTCCTGCCGTTCCGCGACGCGGAGGGCGACCTCCAGCTCGCGGCCTACGCCGGGCTCAGGCCCGATGGCGAGGTCGCGGCGCCGGAGGAGACCGGCGACCACGTGGACCGCTGGCGCGCGGTCTTCGACGACACCTACCAGGGCTCCACGCCCTCGGCGGACGAGATCGACCTCGCGGGCTGGAACGACTCCGCCACGGGGGAGTCCATCCCGGCGGACGAGATGCGGGCCTGGGTCGAGGAGACGGTGGAGCGCATCACCGCCCTGAAGCCCTCCCGGGTCCTCGAAATCGGCTGTGGCACCGGGCAGTTCCTGCTCAGGATCGCTCCGCACTGCGCGCGGTACGTCGGTACGGACATCTCGCCCGAGGCCCTCACCCGGCTCGCCGCGCTCGTGGAAGCCGACCCGAACGTGGAGCTGTCGCGGCGGGACGCCGACGACTTCACCGGTTTCACCGAGGGGGAGTTCGACACGATCGTCCTCAACTCGGTCGTCCAGTACTTCCCGGACGTCGACTACCTGCTGCGCGTCCTGCGCGGCGCGCTCGCCCTCCTCGCGCCCGGCGGCCACCTCTTCGTGGGCGACGTCCGCGACATCCGCCTCCTGGAGGCGTTCCACGTCTCCGTCCAGGCGCGCCGGCTGCCCGACCACACCCCGGTCGCCGTGCTGCGCGGGCTCGTCGACCAGCGGACCTCCGGCGAGGAGGAACTGCTCGTCCACCCGGCCCTGTTCGAGGAACTGGCCCCGTCCGAGCGGGTCTGCCTCCTCGCGAAGTCCTCCCCGCACCGCAACGAGCTCACCCGCTTCCGTTACGACGTGGTCATCGCGGCGCCCGGCTGCGAGCCCGTCGCTGACGTGCCGGACGCCTGGCACCCGTGGCGGCACGATCCGGCCGCGAACGCCGCGAACGCCGGGCACGAGGGCCACGAGAGGCAGGCCGGGCACGAGGGGTCGTACGGTCTCCTCGGCCTGCCCGACGCCCGGCTGAGCGAGGACCTGGCCATGGCGCGGCTGGTCCGCGAGGGCGCCACCGGCACCGTCGGTGAACTGCGCGCGGCCGTCGCCGGGGCGGACCCGGGACCGACGGGCGAACCCGCCCGCCTTCCCGTCCCCGGCGGACACGTCCTGCTGCCCCGGTTGGGAGCCGAACCCGGCGTGCTCGACGTCGAGTTCCGCGCGGACGGCCGCCCGGCGGGCGGTCACCCCGCCCAGCTCCCGCCCGCCGACGGCGTCCTCGCCGGTGATCCGCGGCGCGCGACCCGGGAGCGTCTGGCGGCCGCCGGGCTGCGCGAGCACCTGCGTCAGGCGCTGCCCGACTACATGGTCCCGGCCTCGCTCATGATGGTGGACCGGTGGCCGATCGGGCCCAACGGCAAGCTCGACCGGGCGGCGCTGCCGCTGCCGTACGCGCTCCGGCCGGCCCTCACGACCGGTTACGTGGCTCCGCGCGACGAGACCGAGCGGATCGTCGCCCGGATGTGGCACGCGGTGCTCGGCCTCGACCGGATCGGCGTCCACGACGACTTCTTCTCCCTGGGCGGGCACTCCCTCCTCGCGGTCCAGCTCGTCGGCCGCATCCAGGAGAAGTTCGGGTGCGAACTGCCGCTCGGCGTGCTGATGCGCGGCCCGACGATCGCCGCCGTCGCCGAGTGGGTCATGAAGGCTCCCACCCGGGAGACCCCGCGCCTCGCCCCCATCGCCCGTACCGCGCGCAGGCGCCGCGAGAACGGCCCCGCGTCCCCGACCGAGAAGGGAGCTCGCTCATGAGTGAACAGACCTTGTACGAAGAGGATTTGTCCGACGACGAGACGTTCGAGCTGCCCACCTCCTTCGGTCAGGACCGGCTCTGGCTGCTCGACCGGCTCGGCGCCGGGAGCGCGTACCACGTCGGCGGCGCCATCAGGCTCGACGGCCCGCTCGACGCCGACGCCCTGGAGCGCGCCGTCGCGTGCCTGGTCGAACGGCACGAAATCCTGCGTACGACCTTCGAGTTCGGGCTCGACGGGCAGCTGGTTCAGCTCGTCCACCCGCACGCGGAGGTCCCGACCCCCCGGCTCGACCCGCCGGAGCCGACGCAGGCCGCCGCCCGCCGGACCCTGGAGTCGTACCTCGACACGCCCTTCGACCTCGCGACCGGGCCGCTGCTGCGCACCGCGCTGGTCCGGTTCGACGAGGAGGCCTGGCTGTTCGGCGTCGCGATGCACCACATCGTGTCCGACGGCTGGTCGATCGGCCTGTTCCACGCGGAACTGGCCGCCTTCTACCGCGCCGAGACCGGCGGGCCCGCGGCCGACCTGCCCGAACTTGCCATCCAGTACGGAGACTTCGCCGCCTGGCAGCGCGAGGCCGTCGAGACCGCCGGGCCGGAGTTCACCACGTACTGGCGTGAGCACATGGAAGGAGCCGTGGCGCTCGAACCCCCGGTCCCCGCGACCGGAGCGGCGGGCGCCCCGGCCGACGCGCGCCTGACGGTGCCCGCCGCGGTCGTGGAGGCGGTCGGCAAGCTGGCGCGGCAGCAGTCCGCGACCCCGTTCATGGTTCTGCTCGCCGCCTACAAGGCCGTCCTCGCGCGGTGGACCGAGCGGGACGACATCGTCGTCGGCACGCCGGTGGCCGGCCGGGGGCGGCCCGAGCTGGAGAACCTCATGGGGTTCTTCGTCAACACCCTGCCCCTGCGCACGTCCGTGGATCCCGCGGCCTCCTTCCGGTCGCTGCTCGGCGCGGTCCGCGAAACCTGCCTGGGCGCCTTCGAGCACCAGGACCTGCCCTTCGAGCGGATCGTGGAGCTCTCGGGTGCCGACCGGGTCTCGGGGCGCACCCCGCTCGTGGCGGCGGCCATCGCGCTCCAGAACACGCCGTCCCCGCGGTGGGACGTGCCGGGCCTCACTGCCCAGGCGATCGAACACGAGGACCTCCAGACACAGTTCAGCCTGAGCCTCAACCTGGCCGAGGCCGCGGACGGCGGACTGACCGGCAGGCTCGCGCACGACGCGCAGTGGGACGCCGAGGACGTGCGGCTGCTCGCCGACGCGTGGCTCGCGCTCCTCACCGACGCGCTCGCCGACCCGATGAAGCCGGTGGGACGTCTGGCCCTCGGCGCACGGACCGACACGGCCGAGGAGGCCACGCCGCCCGCCGGCGAGGGCCTGGTGCACCAGTGGATCGCCGACGTGGCCCGGGAGTACGGCGACCGGGTCGCGATCAGCGAGGCCGGGAACGAGCTCACCTACCGCGAGCTGGACGAGCGGTCGGACCGCTGGGCCCGGCTGCTGCGCGCGCACGGGGTGGGGCCGGACCGGATCGTGGCCCTCTGCATGCGCCGCTCGACCGCCCAGCTCGTCGCGGCCCTCGGCGTCCTCAAGGCGGGCGCGGCGTATCTGCCGCTCGACCCCGCCCACCCGCGGGCGAGGCTCGCCGCGCTCGTCGCGGACGCCGCGCCGCCCGTCGTCCTGACCGACGAGAGCACCTTCGCGCTTTTCGAGGGCGAGACCACCGCCGGGACCGAGGTCCTGCGCGCCGACACGGCGCCGGACGCCGGGCTCGGCACGGCGCCGGACGCTCGGTCCGGCACGGCGCCGGAGTCCGCGCCGGAGCTCGTGCCGGGTTCCGTACGGGAGGGTCCCCCGTACGCCTGGGAGGACCAGCACCCGGACTCCCTCGCGTACGTGATGTACACCTCCGGCTCCACGGGTACGCCGAAGGGCGCCATGAACACCCACCGGGGCCTGGCGAACGAGCTGCGCTGGGCGCGGGAGCGCTTCGGCCACGCGCAGTACGAAACCGTCCTGCACAAGGCCCCCTGGACCTTCGACGTCGCCGTCTGGGAGTGGCTGGGCGCGCTGAGCGCCGGGGCCAGGGTCGTCCTCGCGAAGCCCGACGGCCACCACGACCCCCGCTACCTCGCCGAGCTCGTCGTCGAGGAGTCGGTGACGGCCTGCGACTTCGTGCCGTCGATGCTCCAGGCGTTCCTCGCCGAGCCCGCGGCCGCCCGGTGCGCCGGGGTGCTGCGGCTCGTGCAGTGCGGCGGCGAGGCGCTGACTGCCGCGACCGTCCGGCGCTTCCGCGAGGTCCTGCCGGGCACCGCGCTCGTCAACCTCTACGGGCCGGCCGAGGCCGCCGTCGAGGTCAGCCACCACGAGGTGGAGGAGCGGGACGCCGACCGGAGCCGGGTGCCCATCGGCCGCCAGCTCCCCGGTGTACGGCTGCACGTCCTCGACCGCCGCGGCGAGCCGGTGCTGCCGGGCGCCCCCGGCGAGCTGTACATCGGCGGGGTCGCGGTGGGCCGCGGCTACCTCGGGGCGCCCGCGCTCACCGCCGACCGGTTCGTGCCCGACCCCTTCGCCGCCGACGGCTCCCGTCTCTACCGCACCGGCGACCGGGTACGCCGCCGGCCCGACGGCGCCCTCGAGTTCCTCGGCCGCTACGACCACCAGGTCAAACTTCGAGGCCAGCGCGTGGAGTTGGGCGAGATCGAGGCGGTCATCGGACGGCACCCCGACGTCGGCCAGGCCACGGTCCTCGTCCAGGGCGCCGGCGCCGACAGCCACGCCGTCGCCTACCTCGGCTGCCCCGAACGCCTACCGGCCTCCGACGAGTTGCGCGGCTTCCTCCTCGGGGTCCTCCCCGCGGCCTGGGTGCCGAGCGCGTTCGTGGTCCTTCCGGCGCTGCCGGTGACCCGCAACGGCAAACTCGACCGCGCGGCGCTCCTCACCCTCGGGCCCGGCACGGAGGGGCGGGCTGCCTCCGTCCCGCCCCGTACCCCCGCCGAGCGGCTGCTCGCCGGGATCTGGGCCGAGGTGCTCCAGCGCACCGACGTCGGCGTCAGGGACAACTTCTACGAGGTCGGCGGCAACTCCCTGCGCGCGGTACGGGTCTTCCAGCGCGCCCAGGAGGAGGGACTTCTCGTGTCGCTCAACTCCATGCTCGGCGATCACACCGTCGAGGAGCTCGCGGCCGGACTCGGCGACCGCTCCGGCGAAGCGCTGCACGACATGGGCCGACTGCTGTGAGGCCCGCACCGAGACTCTCGGACCCCCACCACCGGACACAGGAAACAGAGGAAGTGGCAAGGATGTCGGTTGCACCACTGGCCCCGACCCGTCAGGCGGAGACCATCCGAACGTGGGGAGACGCCCTGGCGGCCGACGACTTCGTCGCCCTGCCGGCCGGCGAGCTGGCCGGCTGGTTCCCGCCGGCGGACCTCGAGGCGTTCGCCGCGTCCTGGGCCGACCTGCCGCGCGACGAGATGGTCACCGACGGCGTGCACCGCGAGCGGCGGTACGGGCGCCTGATGGCCACGTGCGGCCCTGCGGGGGAGTGGACCTTCGAGCCGCTGCCCCACCTGGCCTTCCAGCAGACCGCCGAGCACATCCCGCTCTACGAGGGGAAGGCGCGGCTGTTCAGCCCGATCAAGCCCGAGGTGCTGACCGGCCCGGTCCTCACCGCGCTGATCACCGTCGATCTCGCCGTCGTCGCCGCCGTCGCCCCCGAGGTGACCCGCTTCGAGGTGGGCCTGCACCAGATGCGGGTGATCGCCACACCCGACGAGCCGGGCAACCCGACGCCCGAGGGCAGGCACCGCGACGGCCACGACTTCATCGGCATGCACCTGATGGGCCGGGTGAACTGCGCCGGCGGCGAGTCCGTCGTCTACCGCGACGGCGAGCCCCAGGCCCGGATGACGCTCACCGACCGGCTGGACTCACTGGTCGTCTCCGACGCGCGGATCACCCACGAGGTGACGCCGACGATAGCCGACGGCGGCACGGGCGTACGGGACATGCTCCTTGTCGACATCAATGCGCGCTGACCTCGACCGCGTCGAGGCGACGCGGACCCTGCGCGGGCTCGTGGAGATCCCCTCCCTGTCGGGAGAGGAGGCCGAGGCCGGAGCCTTCCTCGCCGAGCGGATGAAGGGGCTCGGCTATGACGTCCGCACCGACGCCGTCGGCAACGTGATCGGCGAGATCGGCGACCCGACGGGGCCCGTGATCATGATGGTCGGTCACCTGGACACCGTGCCGGGGATCCTCCCCGTCCGGGAGTCGGACGGCCTGCTGTTCGGCCGGGGCACCGTCGACGCCAAGGGCCCGCTCGCGGCCATGGCGCACGCCGGGGCCCGGGCCGCCGCGTCCGGAGCCGGGCGGTTCGTCGTCGTCGGCGCCGTGGAGGAGGAGGCCACCTCGCGCGGCGCCCACCACCTCGCCGCCACCCTCGACGCCCCGGACGCGCTGCTGATCGGCGAGCCCAGCGGAGCCGGCGCCGTCGTGGTCGGCTACCGGGGCGTGCTCCGGTTCCGCTACGACGTGAGCTGCCCGCCCGCGCACACCAGCAGCCCCGGCCCCCGGGCGGCCGAACTCGCCTCCGACCTGTGGCAGGCCGTCCGCGGACTGCTGCCCGCCGACGCGGCGGACGGCCCGCTGTTCGACCGCGCCTCCCCGGCCCTGGTCGCCCTGGAGGGCGGCCTGACCCGGGCCCACGCCGACATCTCCTGCCGCATCCCCCGCGGCTTCGACGCCGACCGGTTCCTCGACGCGGTGCGCGAGCGCGCGGCGGGCGAGCACGCGGTGGTCGGCGAGATCACCCTGATCGAGCACGTGCCGGCCGTCAGGACCGGGCGCGGCGGACCCCTGGTGCGGACCTTCGCCGACGCCGTCCGCCGCCGCACCGGTGACGTGTCGATCAAGGTGAAGCTCGGCACCTCCGACATGAACATCCTCGCGCCCCACTGGGGAGTGCCCGCGCTCGCCTACGGCCCCGGGGACTCCAAGCTCGACCACACCGACGAGGAGCACATCTCCCTGGAGGAGTACCTGCTCGGCGTCGACGTGCTGGCCGAGGCCCTCCCCGCCCTCGCGCAGACCCTGACCCGCCCGGCCGACGTGCCCGGGTCCCACCCCGAAGAGAGGCGACTGTGAGCGTCCCCGACCTCCCCCTGGCCGTGCTGGCCTCGCGGATCCGACTGGAAGAGAAGCTGATCCTCGCCGAGCTCGAACGGCGCCGCGTGCCGTACGAGATCCTCGACACCCGGACGACCGTCTTCGGGACCGGCCACGACTTCCGCTTCCGCGGAGCGCTCACCCGCGAGATCGGGCACACGCGCAACGTCTACGCCACCCGGCTCCTGGAGCACGCGGGCCTGCGGGTGGTGAACTCCTCCGCGATCCTGTCGGTCTGCGGCGACAAGCTGCTCACCACGCTCGCACTGGAGGAGGCCGGGCTGCCCGTACCCCGCTGGATGACCACCGTCACGCCCCAGGGGGCGCTGCCCGTCATGGCGGACTTCGGCTACCCCGCCGTGATCAAGCCCGTCATCGGCTCCTGGGGACGCCTCATGGCCCGGGTCGACGGCCACGACGCCGCCGAGGCCGTCCTCGAACACCGCGAGGCGCTGCCGGGACCGGGCAGCCAGATCACCTACGTCCAGGAATACATCGACAAACCCGGCCGCGAGATTAAGGCCTACGTGATGGGTGGCGAGATCGTCGGGGCGATCTACAAGAGCTCCGACGAGTGGCGCACCAACACCAAGCGCGGCGGCGTCCCCTCGGTGTGCACGCCCGACGACGAGCTGCGCAAGCTGCTCGAGGCCACCGCCGAGGCGATCGGCGACGGCGTCCTCGGCATCGACGTCCTGGAGGACCGCGCGGGGGCGTACTACGTCAACGAGGTCAACCACACGCCCGAGTTCCACGGCGCCGTCGAGGTGCTCGGCACGGACCTCGTCGGCCGCTACGTCGACCACGTCCTGAGCCGGGTCGGGGGCTCCGATGCGTGAGGGAGCCGTCGAGTGCAGGGGCACTCTCGTACCCCTGCCGCCAGGCCACCGGAACTGGCTGCGACTGGAGTTCGGCGACCCCGACCAGGCCGCAGCCGTCGAGGGCGCCGAGGTCCTGGTGCACTACCGCGATGCGGTGGACCCCGAGCGGATCCACCGTACGCCGGGCACGAGCACGGCCCGTGTGCCGCTCACCCGCCCCGAGGAACCGACCGCGATCCGCCTGCCCGAACACCCTGGCGTGTGGGCACATTTCGAGGAGACTGCCGCATGACCGGGGAAAAGCTGGCGATGTTCGGCGGGTCCCGAGCCGTTCCGCCGGAGCGGGCCTCCAAGGAGCTCGTGGGCTGGCCGGTGATCACCGACGCCGAACGCGAGGCCGTCGTCGGGGTCCTGGACAGCGGGCAGTTCACCTCCAACAACCCGGGCGCCGGGCAGGTGCAGCTGCTCGAACGCGAATGGGCCGCACTGGTGGGCACCACCCACTGCGCGGCGGTGTCCAACGGCACCACCGCCCTCGAACTGGCCCTCACCGCGGCCGGCATCGAGCCGGGCGCGGAGATCCTGGTCCCGGCCTTCTCGTTCATCGCGAGCGCCGTGGCCCCGGTGAACCGGCTCGTCGTCCCGGTCTTCGTGGACATCGACCCGGTGACCTTCACCATGGACCCGCGCGCCGCCGCCGCGGCCATCACCCCCCGTACGGCCGCGATCCTCGCCGTCCACCTGCACGGCCTGCCCTGCGACATGGCGGAGCTCCGCGAACTCGCCGACCGCCACGGTCTGCTGCTCGTCGAGGACGCCGCCCAGTCGCACGCCGCCCGCTACCGGGGAGTGCGCACCGGCGCGCTCGGCGACATCGCCGCCTTCAGCCTCAACGTGGTCAAGAACCTGCCGACCTGCGGGGAGGGCGGTCTGATCACGACGAACAACGACGCCCTGCACTCCCGGCTGCTGCGCCTGCGCCAGTTCGGCGAGGTGCTCGAAGGCCGGGTCAAGCGCGACTACGTCTCCCACGAGCTGGCGGGCAACGCCAAACTCAGCGCGGTCCAGGCCGCTTTCGCCCGCTGCCAGCTCGACCGCCTGGAGGACTATCACGAGGCGCGCGACCGCAACGTCCGCGCGATGCTCGACCGGCTCGCCGCGCTGCCCGGCCTGCGGGTCCCGCACTGTCCCGAGGACCGCACGCACGCCTGGCACATCCTCCGCTTCCGCTTCGACGCCGAGGCGATGGGCATCGAGGGCGTCACGCCGGGCGGTCTCCGCGCCGCGATCGAGCGGGTCATGCGGGCCGAGGGCGTACCCCTCCAGCAGTACCAGCGGGTCCCGCTGCCTCGGCAGAAGGCGCTGCTGACCCGTGAGGGCTTCGGCGGCTACCCGTGGAAGCTGCACCCCGGCGCGTACGACAAGGAGGGGGAGTTCCCGAACACCCTCGCGGTCATCGAGGACTCCCTCACCCTCCAGCGCTGGCACCTCAACCCCGCCTCGGGACCGGTCCTCCAGGACTGCGCGGCGGCCTTCGAGAAGGTCTGGGGCAACCTCGACCGGGTGGCGACGCTCGCCCGCGCGATGAGCCCGGCCACCGCGGAGGCCGCGCGATGAGCGACGTGGACCTCAAGGAGCTCGAAGACCGGGCGCACCGGGTGCGCGAACGCATCCTGGAGATGGGCGCCAGCGCCGTCGGCACGCACCTCGGCGGCAGCCTCTCCGCGACCGACGTGCTGACCGTGCTCTACGGCGCGGTGCTGCGGGTACGGCCGGACGAGCCCGACTGGACGGACCGCGACCGGTTCGTCCTCAGCAAGGGGCACGCGAGCTCCGCCCTGTACGCGGTCCTCGCGGAGTCCGGGTTCATCGCGCCCGAGGAGACCGCCGAGTACGGCAGGACGGGCAGCCGCCTCGCCGGGCACCCGCTGCGCCGCCTGGAAGGGGTGGAGTTCCCCACCGGCTCGCTCGGCCACGGCCTCTCGCTGGCCGCGGGCGCCGCTCTCGCCGGCCGCAGACTCGGCCGGCCTTCCCGGGCGTTCGCGCTGATCGGCGACGGCGAGCTCCAGGAGGGCTCGGTCTGGGAGGCGGTGATGGCCGCGGCCCACCACCGGCTCGACAACCTCGTCGCGATCGTGGACCGCAACGGCTGGCAGATCAGCGGCACCACCGAGGAGTGCCTGTCGCTGGAACCGCTCGCCGACCGCTGGCGCGCCTTCGGCTGGGCCGTGCACGAGGTGGACGGACACGACATGTCCGCCCTGCTCAAGGTCTTCGAGTCGCTGCCGGACACGGACGGGCGGCCGACGGTGGTGCTCGCCCGCACGGTGAAGGGCCGGGGCGTGCCGATGCTGGAGGACCGCAAGAAGAGCCACTACGTCCAGCTGACGCCGAAACTCCACGCGCGCGCGTTGGCAGGACTCCGTAACCGCAGGGAGCGACAGCTGTGACCGAGACCGTGACCGCGCCGCAGGAGACCCCGGCGAACGAGCCCTCGTGGGAGGAACGGTACGACGGGCCGACCCGGGACATCTGCCGTCGCACGCTCGTCGAACTCGCCCGCAGGGACCCGCGGATCATGTGCGTGGACTCCGACGTCGGCGGCCTGGAGACCCTCTTCGCCGACCTGCCCGAGCAGTACGTCAACGTGGGCATCGCCGAGGCCAACCTGATCGGCATGGCCGCCGGCATGGCCGCGTCGGGCCTCATGCCGTTCGCGCACACCCTGAGCGGCTTCGCCGCGGCCCGCGCCTGCGAGCAGGTCAAGGTGGACGTGGCGGGCAACAACCTGCCGGTCCGCATCGTCGCCACGCACGGCGGCCTGTCCGCCGGGCACTACGGACCCACCCATCACGCGGCCGACGACCTCGGGATCCTGCGGCTGATGCCGAACCTGACGGTGCTCGTGCCCGCCGACACGGTGGAGGCCGAGCAGGCGCTGCTCGCCTCCGTCGACCACCCGGGCCCGGTCTTCATCCGGCTCGGCCGCAGCGCCACACCGCTGGTCTACCGGGAGCCGTACGAGTACCGGATCGGCCGGGCAGTGACCCTCGCGGACGGCGACGACGTGACGCTGATCGCGACCGGCCCGCACCCGGTGGGGATGGCGCTGCGCGCCGCCGAGGCGCTGGCCGCCGAGGGCATCCGCGCCCGCGTGCTCAACATGCACACGATCAAGCCGCTGGACGAGGAGGCGGTCCTGCGCGCGGCGGCGGAGACCGGGGGCATCGTCACGGTCGAGGACCACCTGGTCGTCGGCGGCCTCGGCAGCGCGGTCTGTGAGGTCGTCGCGGCCCGGGGAGGTGTCCCGGTGCGCCGGATCGGCGTGCCGGACCGTTTCACCGACCGGGTCGGCGGCGAGCTCGACCTGCTGGAACACGCGGGCGTCACCCCGGAGAACATAGCGGCCGAGGCACGGTCGCTGGCCGGGGTGACGGTCTGATGGACTCAGCCGCGCGTCCGCCACAAGGCGAGCGCGTCGGGGTCCACCGCACGGGGCAGGAGGAAGGCCGGCACCTGCTCGGCGGGCCTGGCGTCCACCAGGACACCGTGAGGCCGGCGGGCGAACCCGTCGGCCCCGCGGAACCGCGCGGGGCCGCCCACGAGCCGGGCCGCCCGCCCGGCCAGTACCACCAGTTCCGCCGCCGGGTCGGAGCCGAGCGCGGCGGGCAGCGCGGCGGTTCCTTCGGGACCGGAGAACCAGGCCCGGACGGCGCCCTCCCACAGCGGGACGGGCTCGCCGCCCCACGGATGAGGCAGGTCCTCGTCCGGGGCGGCGAGATCCCTGGCCATGTGGACCTCGGACAGCGGCTTGTCCGGAGCGGGGAAGTGGGCCGTCGTCCGGTAGCCGAGCCGCGCGTAGAAGGCCGGATTGCCCCGCTCGACCACCGCGTCGAGCACCACCCGGCCCAGGCCCTCGGCACGGGCGTCCGCTTCGAGGGCCCGAATCAGCAGCCGGCCGACGGACCGGCCCCGGCCCCGGGGCGCGACCGCGAGGCGGCGTACCGCCCACGCCCCGTCCCCGGCGGGCAGCGCGCGTACGCAGCCCAGCGGCTCGCCGTCCGCGTCGAAGGCCGTCCACAGGCGTGCGCCCCGCGCCAGGTCCGCCCGTACGTCGCCCGCCGTCTCGGTGACGCCGTCGGCGACGGGCAGGCCGGGGTACGGATCGCCCGCGGCGAACGCCGCCCGCGCCACCGCGGCGGTCCGCCGCGCGACGGTCTGCTGCCCGTCGTACGCGTCGCACCCTCCCCGCCGGTGTGCCTCCACGGTCACCGGCACCGTCACCGCTTCTCCCACTTTCCCTGTCACGTCTCCGGAGCCGAGGAGTTCCGTATGATCCATCACGTCAGTACCGCTCTCCACTGGTCGGGGGTGGCGGCGGCGCACACGATCCCGCTCGACGGTCTCGCCGACAGCGTCGGCGCGGAACCGAGCGGGCGATCGGGCGCCGGCGCGTTCAACATCTGGGGCAATGCGTTTCCCGCCGACGAACTGCCCTGCGGCGAACGCGTCGAGGTCGACGGGGTGCCGTTCCGGTTTCCCGAGGCCGACGGCGTACGACCGGACCACCTGCGGTGCCGGGGCCAGCGGATACCGCTGACCGGCCTGCGCGCCGACTGGATCCACGTGCTGGGGGCCGCCGAGCGGCGCACCGAGGACGAAGTGCTCCTGGAGTACGCCGACGGCACCGTCCGCAGGCAGTGGCTGCGGATCTCGGACTTCTGGCCGCAGACGCCGGCGCGGTTCGGCGAGAGCCTCGCCTTCCGCACGGCCAAGCTGCTCTACCCGAGGCACGAGCAGCACACGATGAGCCCGTCGATCTGGCACCAGCGCGTGCCGGTGGCGGTTCCCGAGGGACTGAGCGCGCTCGTCCTGCCCGACAACCCGGCGATGCACCTCTTCGCCCTGACCCTGGTGGAAGAGGCGGCATGAGAGTCGAACTTGAGGGAGTACGGCCGTGGCGGCACGACCTCGGACACTGCCTGCACGCGACGATGGGCGTCCTGCTCGGCGCGCACGGCGTGGATCCGCTCCACGTCCTCGGCGCGGCCTGGGGGTTCGGCTACCGGTCAGGTGACCTGCGGCGCGAGGAGTACTACGTCCCCTTCGGCGCGGAATCGCTACTCGGGGCCATGGCCCCGCACCACCCGGTGAGTTCACGCTGGCACCGCCCGGCGGACGCCGAGTCGGCCTGGACGGAGGTCCGCGAGGTGGTCGCGGACGGGCGCGCGGTTGCCGCGGCCGTCGACAACTTCCATCTGCCGTTCCGCCCGGCCTACCGGGACGTGCACACCAACCACCTGCTGACCGTCTACGGGTTCGACGACGAGCGGGACGAGGTCCTGCTCGCCGATCCGGTGCCGCCGCGCTTCCAAGGAGCCATCACGCTGGCCGAGTTCGCCGCCGCGCGCAGCTCCGCCAATCCGGAGGACCACGACCGCGACCTGTTCTTCACCCGTAACCCGATCGGCGAGCGCTGGCTGGAGATCACGGTGGGCGAAGAGCTCCCGGCCTGGGACCCGGACCACGTGCGCTCCGTGATCGCCGCGAACGTCTCCGCCCTGGAGAACGACCGTGCCCTCGCGGCCGGCGGCCTCACGGACGACGGCGCGGACCTGTTCGGGGGACGGAAGGGCATGGCCCGGTTCCTGGACGTCGCGGCGGCGCGGATGCGCGCGGGCGACGACCCCGAGGTGGTCGACGAGACCTTCGTCGTGGCCGGCACGGTCCTCGCGGAGACCGGAGTGCACGCGGACTGGCTCGCTGCGGCCGGCCAGGCCTTCGGCCGGCCGGAACTGCGGGAAGCGGCCCGGCGGGTGGAGCGCGTCGCCCACCACTGGAGCGCGGTGCGCATCATCGTCGCCAACGCCCGCGAGGACACCGCGGCCGCCACGGAGGCGCTGGAGAAGAGGGCCACCGCGCTCATGGCGGACCAGGACCGGGCCCTCGATCTCCTCACGGACTGCGTCTGAGCCGACGGCGCCCGGGCAAGGGCCCGGTGCGGGGGTCTCAGCCCTCAACCGGGAAGGGCCCGGTGCGGGGGTCTCAGCCCTCGAACTCGCCGGGGGCGAGCGAGCGCAGGACGCAGAACTCGTTGCCCTCGGGGTCGGCCAGGACCTCCCAGCCGCGGTCCGGGCCCTGGCCCACGTCGACCCTGCCGGCGCCCAGGGCGATCAGCCGCTCCACCTCGTCCTTGGTGCTCGTGTCGATCGGGCTGACGTCGAGGTGGAGACGGTTCTTCACGGTCTTGCCCTCGGGCACCCGGACGAAGACCAGGGTGACCGGCATCTGACGGGCCCGCAGGTCCTCGACGTTCGGCTCCCAGGAGCCGATCTCGATGCTGTCCTCGCCGCGGTCGAGAACCGTGAAACCGAAGACCTCGCACCAGAAGGCGGCGAGCCGTTCCGGGTCGTGGCAGTCGATGCTCAGTTCGGTGAACCTGCTTGTCATGTTGCTCCTAGGGAGTGCGGACGGAGTCCCAGAGTATTGGCTCGTGCCGACGGACTGACTAGTCCGGGAACCTCCTGACTACGTACGCGGGTGCCGCAACACGCATGCTGCGATGCGTAGATGACCAAGTGACCGACGCGTCAGCGGAGGAGATTCCATGTCCCAAGTAGGGGCGATCGTAGAGCCCTGTCCGGAGTGTGAGGGCGGGGTGCAGGTGTCCGCCGAGGTCCGCTCCGGCGAGATCGTCGAGTGCCCGGACTGCGCCGCCGAGCTCGAGGTCGTCGGCGTTGCGCCGGTGCTCCTCGCGCTGGCGCCCGAGGCCGAAGAGGACTGGGGGGAGTAGGCATGATCGACGTCGCGGTGGTCGGGGCCTCGGGCTACATCGGGGGTGAACTGCTGAGGCTGCTGCTCGACCACCGCGAGGTGCGGGTGGCCGCCGCGGTGTCCACCCGCCTCGCCGGCAGTCGGGTGGACCGTGTCCACCCGAACCTCCGGGGCCGTACCGACCTCACCTTCATCGCCCCCGAATCACTCGGGGAGTACGACGTGATGTTCGTCGCCGTCGGGCAGACCGTCGGCCTGGAACTCATCCCCGAACTGCGGAGCAAGGCCAAGGTCCTGATCGACCTCGGAGCCGACTTCCGCCTGCGGGACGCGGAGCTCTACGCCCGCCACTACGGGACGCCGCACACGGCGACCGACCTGCTCGCCTCCTTCGTCACGGGCCTGCCCGAGACGCACCGGGCCGAGCTCGCCACGGCGGATGCCATCAGCATGCCGGGCTGCATGGCCACCGCCTCGATCCTGGCCCTGCTCCCGCTCGCCCGGGCAGGGGTTGTCGCCGGCCCCGTCACGGTGGACGGACGCATCGGCTCCAGCGGATCGGGCGTGCGCGCCGAGCAGATGAACCTGCACGCCGAACGGAGCGGGGCCATGCGGCTCTTCGCGCCGACCGGCCACCGGCACGAGGCCGAGATCACGCAGGCGACCGGCGTCGACGCACGCATGGGCGCGACCGGCGTGGAAGCGGTCCGCGGTGCCCAGGTGGTCTGCCGGGTACCGGTACGGGAGCCCTTGGGCGACAAGGACGTACGCAAGCTGTACCGCCTCCAGTACCAGGACGAGCCCTTCGTCCGGGTCATCGCCCAGCGCCGGGGCCTCTACCGGCTCCCGGAGCCGAAGATCCTCTCCGGCACCAACTACTGCGACGTCGGGTTCGCCACCGACCCCGACAGGTCGACGGTGGTGGCGGTGGGAGCCCTCGACAACCTCGTCAAGGGCGGCGCGGGCAACGCCGTCCAGTGCATGAACATCCGCATGGGATGGCCGGAGCGGCTTGGGCTCGAATTCCCGGGCCTGCACCCCGTCTGATCCGTCCCGACAACACGACGAAACCGAGAGAAGGAGGCCGGCCGTGGGCACAGGGCTGACCGTGGTCAAGTGCGGCGGGAACGCCGAGGTCCAGCCTGCCGCGGTGTGCGCCGGAATCGCCGGGATGGTACGTGCCGGAGGCTCCGTCCTCCTGGTGCACGGCGGTTCCGCGATGGTCACCGAGCTGGCCGGCCGACTCGGCGTCCCGCTCGGCGAGCTGGTGGCACCGGACGGCACCGTCAGCCGACGGACCGACCGGGCCACCCTCGAAGTGGTCACCTTGGCCCTCGCGGGGCAGGCCAAGCCGGCGCTGCTGCTCGAACTGGCCCGGCTCGACGTGCCCGCGGTCGGGCTGACCGGCCTGGACGCGGGCCTCCTGCGGGCCCGCCGCAAGGCCGCGCTCCGCACGGTGGTCGACGGCAGGACCGTCGTCGTACGCGACGACCGCAGCGGCCGCCTCACCTCGGTGGAGACACCGCTTCTGAAGACGCTGCTGGCCGAGGGGATCGTGCCGGTGCTGTCCCCGCCCGCCCTCGCCGAGGACGGCGAACCCGTCAACGTCAACGCCGACCGGGTCGCGGCCGCCGTCGCCGGCGCCCTGGGCGCCACCCGTCTCGTCCTGCTCACCGGCGCGCCGGGCGTGCTCGCCGACGGCACCGACCCCAATTCCGTGCAGGCCGAGTACCGCGTCCGCGAGGGCCGCGACCCGGCCGTCGGCGGCGGCATGACCGTCAAGCTCGTCGCCGCCCGCGAGGCGGTGGAAGCCGGTGTCGCCGACGTCCGCATCGCCGACGGGCGGTACGCCGGGACCGTGTCCGCCGCCCTGGCCGGGCGTGGCGGCACCCGGATCCTCGGCCCCGAGCCGACCGCGGACCCTCGCGCATGACCCGCCGCGGCGGCCCCTCGCGCATGACAAGGAGAGAAACCCCGTGACCGACACGACCGATCCGATCCCGCTGCTCCAGCAGATGATCAGATTCCGCGGCGTCAATCCCCCCGGGAACGAGGGCCCGTGCGTCCGGTACGTCGCGGACATCATGCGGGCCGCCGGCGCAGACGTACAGCTGCTCGGCTCCGACCCCGAACGCCCCAACCTTGTCGCCCGTATACCCGGCGCGGGCCTCGCGCCGCCCCTGCTGCTGCACGCACACGCCGACGTCGTGCCCACCGACGGCCAGCAGTGGACGCACCCCCCTTTCGAGGGGAACATCATCGACGGCCACGTCTGGGGCCGGGGCGCCATCGACATGCTGGGCAGCCTCGCGATGATGATCTCCTCCCTGGAACGGCTGCGCGCCGAGGGCGCCGCCCCGGCAGGTGACGTCGTCCTCGCGGTCTCACCCGACGAGGAAGCGGGCAGCAGGGTGGGGGCCGGCTACCTGACCCGCGAGCACCGCGAACTGTTCGACGGCGTCGCCTACGGCATCGGGGAGGACGGCGGAGCCGTCCTGAGCTGCCTGTCCCGGCGGGTGCACCCGATCGTCGTGGCCGAGAAGCGCGCCTGCTGGATGCGCCTCACCGTGCGCGGACGCGGCGGCCACGCCTCCCGGCAGGGCTGGTCGGGCACCTCGATGAGCAAGCTCGCCGCGCTGCTGCGCCGCCTGGAGGAGGGCCGGCTGCCCACGCACGTGACGCCCGCCCTCGACCGGATGCTCGCCGAGCTCGCCTCGGCCGCCGAGGAACCGCTCGCCGGCCGGCTGCGCGAGCTGCGCGACCCGGAGGGCAAGGCGACGATCCCGTACGACCTGCTGCCCGAGGCCGACGCCGTCTACCTGGACTCCGTCCTGCGCAACACGGTCAACGCGACCATCGTCCGCACGCCGGAGAAGATCAACATGCTGCCGAGCGAGTTCTCGGTGGACTTCGACGGCCGCATCCTGCCCGGCGGCTGGACCGTCGAGGACTTCCGCACCGAGCTGCGCGAGCTGATCGGCCCCGACGGCGACCTCGAACTGCTCCTGGAGGGCGACCCGATGCCGCCCCCGGTCTTCGGCGGCTTCTTCGAGGAGATCGCCGCCGTCATGCGGGACGCCGACCCCGAGGGCCTGCCGCTCCCCATGATCACCCCGGCCTCCACCGACGCCCGGCTCTTCGCGGGCCTCGGCATCGCCTGTTACGGCTGGGTGCCGATGCTGCTCCCGGCGGGCAGCCGCTACCAGGACGCGATGCACGCCGCCGACGAACGGGTGCCCGTCGACGCCGTGCGCTTCGGCGCCGACCGCTTCCACGACCTCCTGCTCCGCTACCGCTGACCGACCCTCGTCCGAAACCGCAGACTGCCCCTCGTCCGAGGAGTTTCCATGGGCCCCACCTTCATCGAGACGCTCCGTCGGCGCGCGGAGAGCACCCCCGACCGCCTGGCGCTCGAGTTCGAGATCTCGGAGACCGAGATCCGCGCACTGAGCTACGCCGAACTCGACCGGGGTGCCAGGGCGATCGCCGCGCTGATCCAGGCGCGTACCGACCGGGGCGACCGGGTCCTGCTCCTCCACCAGCCCGGCCCCGACTACGTGACGGCGTTCTTCGGCTGTCTGTACGCGGGGGCGGTCGCCGTCCCGGTCTACCCGCCGCTCGGCGCGCACGGCATCGAGCGGGTGGGAGCCATCGTCGCCGACTCGGGCGCCGCGCTCGCCCTCATCGACACCGTCACGCTCGCCATGATCGACGAGCGGGGCGACCGGCTCGGACTGCGCTCCTCCCTCGCGTGGGCGACGACCGACGACGCGACCGAGGACCCGGCGGACTGGCGGGATCCCGAAGTGTCCCCGGACGACCTGGCGTTCCTCCAGTACACCTCCGGCTCCACCGGGACGCCGAAGGGCGTCATGCTCAGCCACGTCAACCTCGTGCACAACTCGGCCACCATCGGTCGCTCGCTCGGCCTGGACGAGAACAGCCGCGGCGTGAGCTGGCTGCCGCCGTACCACGACATGGGCCTGATCGGAGGCATCCTCCAGCCCGTGCACACCGGCTTCCCCTGCACGCTGCTCTCGCCGATGACCTTCCTCCACCAGCCCATGCGCTGGCTGCGGGCGGTCAGCCGCACCCGGGCGACCATCACCGCCGCCCCCGACTTCGCCTACGCCGAGGTCCTGCGCCGCACCAAGCCCGCGGACCGCGAAGGGCTCGACCTGTCGGCGCTGAGGCACGCGCTCACCGGCGCCGAACCCGTGCGCGGCACCACCATGGACGCGTTCGCTGAGGCGTTCGAGGCCGCCGGCTTCCGCCGCTCGGCGTTCTACCCCTGCTACGGCCTGGCCGAGGCCACCCTGTTCGTCACCGGACGGGCCGATCCGGCGGCCGACCCCGGCGCCCTGCGCGTGCGCCGCCCGGACCTGGAGGAGGGCCGGGCCGTCGAGGCCGCGCCCGACGAGCCGGCCGCCGAGCTGTCCGGCTGCGGCTGGGCCCACCACGAGGACCTGGCGCTCATCGTCGACCCCGGCACGGGCGAGCCGCTGCCGGAGGGCGCCGTCGGCGAGGTCTGGGTCAGCGGCCCGACCGTCGCCCACGGCTACTGGAACCTGCCGGATCTGACGGCCACCACCTTCGGTGCCGTCGCTCAGGGCCACCCCGGACGGACCTTCCTGCGCACCGGCGACCTGGCCTTCCGGCACGGTGACGAGCTGTACGTGACCGGACGCATCAAGGACCTGATCATCGTCAGGGGCCGCAACCTCTTCCCGCCGGACCTGGAGCTGACGGCCGAGCGGTCCCACCCGCTCCTGAACCCGGGCCGCGGCGCGGCGATCGCCGTCGACGACGGGGCCACGGAGGAGGTCGTCCTCGTGCACGAGGTGGTGCGAGGCTTCCGCGCGGAGGACGGACCGGCCGTGGTGCGGGCCGTCCGCGAGGCCGTGGCCGCCGAGCACGGGCTCGCCGTCGCGCACGTCGTGCTCGTCCGGGTCGGCAAGATCCCGCGCACCAGCAGCGGCAAGGTCCGCCGGGCCGATTGCCGGGCCCGCTGGCTCGCGGGCGCGTTCGAACCACTGACGGCGACCGGCCGGACGGGCCGGTCGGACATGACCGGCCAGACCGGTCAGACGGACCAGCCCGGTGCTCAGGCGGCGCGCGCCGCGAGCCCGTCGCTCCCCGACGGCCTGGCCGAGCTCGTCGCGGCCGCCCTGGACACCACCCCCGAGGCGCTCGTCGCGGACGCGCCCCTGGTCGGCCAGGGTCTCGACTCGCTGCGGGCCGTACGGCTCAAGGCGGCCCTCGCCGACGCACGCGACGTGGACGTGCCGCTCGCCCGCTTCCTGGACGGCCTCACCCCGCTCGACCTCGCCGCGTACGCCTCCAGCGAGACCGCGCGGCCGACGGAGGCCGCCCTCGCGGGGCCCGCCTCCGTCAGCCCCGAGCAGGAACGGATGTGGCTGCTCGACCAGATGGGCGCGGGCGACGCGTACCACATCGCCGGCGGCCTCCGGCTGAACGGCCCGCTCGACCGCGCCCTCCTGGAACGCTGCCTCGTCGCGCTCTTCGACGAGATCCCGCTCCTGCGCTCGGTCTTCACGCAGGAGCCGGGCGGCGGCCTGAGCCTGTCCGAGCGGCCCACCGCCGACATGTTCGCGCTGCCCTTCCACGACCTGTGGGGCCTCGGGGAGGGCCGTGTGGAAGAGGAGCTGCGGGCCCTGGCCGCCACGCCGTTCGACCTCGCCTCCGGGCCGCTCGTCCGCACCGTCCTGCTGCGGCCGGGCCAGCGCAGCTGGGTCCTCGGCCTCTGCGCGCACCACGCCGTCCTCGACGGCTGGTCCATGGCCCTGCTCCTCGGGCGGCTCGGCGACGCCTATCGGCAGGGCGGCACCATCACGCCCGTACCGGCGGCCCCCGTTCCCCGCGCCGCGTGGACCGAGGAGTCCCTCGCCGCGTGGCGCGAGCGCCTCGACGGCGCGCAGGCCCTGGAGCTGCCCTCAGACCGGCCCGTTCCGGCCGCGCCGACATGGCGGGGCGCCTCGCTCCCCGTACGGATCCCCGCCGAACTGGCGGACAGGATGAGGACGTTCGGGGGAGAGCGGGGCGCCACGCCCTTCACGGTCCTGCTGTCGGCCTTCGGCGTCCTGCTCGGCCGCTGGAGCGGTCAGGACGACCTCGTGGTCGGCACCGTCGCGGCGGGCCGGGAGCACCCCGGTACCGACACCGCCCTCGGCATGTTCGCCGACACCCTGCCGCTGCGCGTGCGCACCCGTGCGGCCTGCTTCGCCGAGGTCGTGGACGACGTGCGGTCCCAGTGCCTCGCGGCCTTCGACCGGGCACGACCGCCGTTCGACGAGATCGTCCGCGCCGTGTCCGAGCGGACCGCCGACGGCCGGGTCCCCCTGGTTCGCGCGTTCCTCGCGCTCCAGAACCTGCCCATCGACCCCTGGGAAGCCGGGGGGCTGCGCGCCGTGCCCTTCGAACTCCCTTCGCCCGGCGCCAAGTTCGAGCTGTCCCTGCACCTCGGCCCCGACTCCGACGGCTCGCTGACCGGCCACGCCGTCTACGCGGCCGACCTGTTCGACGAGCAGACCGTCACCGCCCTTCTCGCCGGACTGCCCGCCCTGCTCGACGCGGCCCTCGCCGATCCGGCCGCCACCGTCGACGACCTGCCCGCGCTGGCCCCCGCCGAGGCGGAGCGGATCGCGGGGACCGTCGCGGACGGCGGCCCGGCGGCCATCGAGGGCGGACTGGTCCACCGGCTCGTCGAGGGCGTCGCGCGGACCAACCCCGAGGCGACGGCCGTCGCCTGGGACGGCGGTTCGCTCACGTACGGCGAACTCGACCGCAAGGCAAAGGGGTTGGCAGCCCGGCTGCGCGCCCTGGGTGTGACGCCCGACCTGCCCGTTGCCGTCTGCCTGCCGCGCTCGCCCGAGCTGATCATCGCCGTGTACGCCGTCCTCCTCGCCGGCGGCGCGTACATGCCCCTCGACACCGCGCATCCGGCGGCCCGCCTCGCGCGCCAGATCGACGTGGCGCGCGCCCGGATCCTCATCGGCTCCGCCCCGGGCTTCGAGCCACCGGAGGGCACGGTCCTGGTCGACCCCACGGGGGATGACGAGGCCGCCACCGGCGTCACCGGCGTCACCGGCGTCACCGGCGCCACCGGCGTCACCGGCGCAGCCGAAGCCGCCGAAGTCCTGCCGGGGCATCTCGCCAACATCCTGTTCACCTCCGGCTCGACGGGTGAACCCAAGGCCGTGATGACCTCCCACGCCGCCCTGGCGAACCAGCTCGTCTGGTTCCAGGAAGGCTACGGACTGAAGGCCGGGGAGGCGGTCCTGCTCAAGACCCCGGTCAGCTTCGACGTCGCCGGCCTGGAACTCCTCGGGCCGCTGGTCGCCGGAGCAACGGTGGTCCTGACCCGCCCGGACGGCCACCGCGACCCCCATTACCTCGCCCATCTGATCCCCCGGCACGCCGTCACCACCGTGCACTTCGTCCCGTCGATGCTCCAGACCTTCCTGGAGGAGCCCGACGCGGCGGCGGCCGGACGGACGCTGCGGCAGGTCGTCTGCATCGGCGAGGAGCTGGCACCGGCCCTGGCGGAACGCTTCTTCGAGGTGCTCCCCGGCGTCGAACTGCACAACCTGTACGGTCCGACGGAAGCGGCGATCGACGTCACGTTCCAGCGCGTCGGCCCCGAGGAGACCCGCCTGATGCGCGTGCCCATCGGCCGCGCGATGTCGGGCACCCGGCTCTACGTCCTGGACTCCTCGGGAGGCATCGCCCCGCCGATGGCACCGGGGGAGCTCCACATCGGCGGCATCGCCTCGGCGCGCGGCTACCTCCGCCGCCCCGGACTGACCGCCGAACGCTTCGTCCCCGACCCGTACCACCCGGGCGAACGCCTGTACCGGACCGGCGACCGCGCGCGGATGCGCCCCGACGGGACGTTCGAGTACCTCGGCCGGCTCGACCGCCAGCTCAAGATCCGCGGCCAGCGGGTGGAGCCCGGCGAGATCGAGGTGGCGCTCAACCGCCACCCGCTCGTCCGCGCCTCGGTCGTCGAGGCGCGGCCCGACGCCTCGGGCCGGCCCCGGCTGCTCGCCTGGGTCGTGCCCGCGGGCGCGGAGTCGCCGAGCTCCGGGGCCCTGCGCGGTCACCTCGAAGAGGCCCTGCCGTCCGGCCTGGTGCCGGACGTCGTGACCGTACTCCCGGAGTTCCCGGTGGGACCGCACGGCAAGCTCGACCGGGGGGCGTTGCCCGACCCGGTCCCGGAGGCGGCCACACCGCAGGAGGCGGTCGCTGCCCGCACCCCCGTGGAACGCGAACTGGCCCGGATCTGGGGCGATGTGCTCGGCATCCCGGCGCCGTCGGTCACCGCCGACTTCTTCCGGCTCGGCGGGCACTCGCTCATGGCCACCCGGGTCGCGATGCGCGTACGCGACGCGTTCGGCGTCACCCTGTCCGCCGGTGAGCTGCTCAGCGGCTCGCTGACCATCGAGCGGATGGCGGCACTCGTCCAGAGTCGGCAGCTCGCCGACGCGGGCGAGGGCGAGGTGGACGAGGTGCTCGGCTGGCTCTCCGGCCTCTCCGACGAGGAGGTCACCGCCCTCCTCCAGGACAGGACCTGACGGCGCGGGTTGTAGGGAACCTTCCTGACTTATGGGCGCGACCGGAGGCTGACAGGCTTCCCGACGGACCAGCCCCTCTCCGAAGACGAGGAACGTCATGGCAAGCAAAATCGGCCGCGCCGCGCACCTGCTCTGCGCGGCCGTGGTCGCCTGCGCGGTCCTCGCGCTGCTCGGGCTCGGATACGGTCCGCTGCCCGCGCTCGGGAAGGCCCTGGTCCCCGGCGGGGGAGTGTGGCAGTCGGCCTCCGCGAGCACCGCCGTCAGGAGCGAGACCCTGACGCTCCCCGCGCTGAAGGGCCCGGTCACGGTTTCCTTCACCGCCGAGGGATACGCCTCCGTCAAGGCCGGCAGCGACGAGGACCTCTTCGTCGCCCAGGGATACGTCACCGCCCGCATGCGCCTCACGCAGCTGGACCTCCAGCGCCGGATGGGCGCGGGCCGCCTCTCGGAGCTGGTCGGCGCGGTCGCCCTCGACAGCGACAAGTTCCAGCTGCGCCTGGGCCTGCTGCGTACCGCCGAGGCCCGCTGGGCGGCCACACCGCGCGACAGCGCGGCGGCACACGCCCTCACCGACTACGCCGAGGGCGTCAACTCCTGGATGCGGCACCTGGAGAAGACCGGCGAATGGCCCACGCTCTACGGCCTCACCGGGGTACGCCCCCGGCCGTGGACGCCCGTGGACAGCCTGGTCGTGCAGGGCGTGGTCACCCAGCAGATGAACTTCAACACCATCGCACTCGACTACACCCTGCTCAGGAAGTCCCTCGGCCCCGAGCTGACGTCGGCCTGGTTCCCGGAGTTCGCGCCGACCGAGCAGCGCCCGTACGACCCGGGACCGTACAAGAACCTTCCCCTCACCCCGCGGACCATCCGGAACGCCAACGCGGCCGACCCGGCGAAGGCCCCCAAGGCCGCACCGGCGACGTCCGGGGCCGCCCCGTCCACCCGTGCCCTCGCGGCGGCCGTCCCGCAGGACGACGTCCTGCCGGAGACCGTGCGCCAGCTCGACTTCAACAGCAACGCCTGGGTCGCGAACGGCCCCGAGGTGGCCGGCGGCGGCGCGATGCTCGCGGGCGACCCGCACCTCTCGACCACCCTGCCGTCCTACTGGTTCCAGATCTCGCTGACCTCGCCCGGCTACCAGACCTCCGGCGGCTCCCTGCCGGGTCTGCCCGGCGTGCTGGTCGGCAAGAACCCGAACATCTCCTGGTCCCTGACCAACGCGCAGACCGTGGGAACCCTCTTCTACGAGGAGGAGCTCTCGCCCGACCGCCCCGACTCCTACTACTGGAAGGGCGCCTGGCGCCCCATGGAGAAGATCCGGTACTCCATTGCGGTACGCGGCGGATCCGACGTCCCCCTCACCGTCGACCTCACCGTCCACGGACCGATGATGACCCTCCTCGGACAGCGCGTCGCGGTCGACTGGATGGGCAACTTCCCCCACAACGACCTCGAATCGCTCCTGGCAGCCAACCGGGCCACCGACTACACCTCCTTCCGGCAGGCCCTGCGCGGCTGGAAGGCCCCGGCACTGAACTTCGTGTACGCCGACGAGAAGGGCCACATCGGCACCTTCCTCGTCGGAGACGTCCCGCAGACGCCGAAGGGCTCCCAGCCCTGGTACCCCCTCTCCGGAACCGGTGACGAGGACGTGGTGGGCACCATCCCCTACGAGGCCCTCCCGCAGTCGTACGACCCACCCGGGCACCTGATCGCCTCGACCAACCAGCGCCCGGTGACCAAGGACTACCCGTACTACGTCGGCACCTCGGTGGACTTCGACCCCGGATACCGGCAGTCGGTGATCGAGCGCTTCCACTCCGAGCGGGGCGCCCTGACCCCCGAGGACTACGTCACGCTCCAGAACGACGTCACCGATGACCTGGCCGTCAAGCTGAAGCCGACGCTGCTCACCGCGCTCGACGGCATGGAACTGACCGGACGGGAACGCGAAGCCCGCGCCCTGCTGGCCTCGTGGAACCACTCGATGGACACCGACTCGCCCGCCGCCTCCGTGTGGTGGACCTTCCTCGACGCCTACCTCAGGGGCGTCTTCCAGCCGTACTGGGACGAGAAGAAGGTCCCGGCGAGCGAGGACCCCTGGATCCTCGACCTCAAGCGCTCCCCGATCCCGCTGCGCGAGATGCTCCAGTACTGGACCCTCGAAGACCCGGACAACCCGGCCTTCACCCCGCCCGGCGGCGCCCCCCGCACGGCCCCCGAGGTCATGCGCACCGCCTTCCGCGCGGCCGTGAAGCAGCTGAGTGGCGACCTGGGCGCCGATCCCGCCGCCTGGACGTGGGGCAAGCTGCACACCCGGGAGATCCCCTCGTTGACCGGCGCCCCGGGACTCCAGTACGGGCCGTACGGCGACGGCGGCAGCCCCTGGACCGTCAACGCGGCGGGCGGCGACCTGAGTTCGAGCTACGGCCCCAGCCTTCGCGTCATCGTCCGATGGCCGGGCGCCGGCGCCCCCGAAGCGCGGGTGATCTACCCCGGTGGCCAGAGCGAGACCCCGACCGCCGCCTGGTACGACAACCTCATCGACCTCTGGCGAGAGAAGAAGTACCTGCCGATGGGCCCGCCGCAGAGCGCGCGGGAGACCACGGCGACCTGGTCCCTTCGAGCGGGAGAGTGACATGACCACCGAGACCGTCGTGGAATCGGGCGACCGGGCCGCCGAAGAACCCGAGGGCGCAGCGCGCGCCGAGGGAGGAGGGCCCCGGCTCTTCGTGGCGGCCGGCGCGGGCATCGCCGCCGTCGTCGCCCTCGGGGCCTGGCTGGACCTCTGGTACCTGCCGTTCGCCGCGGGCATCGCCGCCGGGATCCTCGGCGCCCGGCACCGCTGGGGATTCCTCCGCGGCACCGCGCTGCTGCTCCTCGCCGGACCCGTGCCGTGGGCCGCGGTGCTCGCACTGCGGGCACTCGCGGGAGACGGGATCGCCGGGACCGCGCGCACGGCGGCAGCCCTCGCCGGGCTGCCCGCCATGGCCGCCGTGACGGTTCTGCTGTCCCTGCTCGTCGCGTTGACGGTCGCCGGCCTCGGTAGCTGGACCGGACGCGCTCTCCTGCGGACCCTCCGCTAGAGCCGGAGAACCTGAAAGATACTCATGACACTCATCCAACTGTTGTTCCTCGACATCGTGGTCATCCTGGCGGCCGCCCGGTTCCTCGGCGCGGCAGCCGTACGCCTCGGACAGCCCCGGGTGATCGGAGAGATCACGGCGGGACTCGTCCTGGGCCCGACGGTCCTCGGTCAGCTCGCCGGCGACGCCGTCTTCCCCGCCACGGCGATCCCCGGCCTCAAGAGCCTGGCCGCCGTCGGCCTGACGCTGTTCATGTGCGTGGTCGGCATGGAGATGGACCACCGGGTCCTGCGCGGCCGGACCCGCGTGGTCACCGGCCTCGCCGCGATCTCCACGCTGGTCCCGCTCGCCCTGGGCTGCGCCTTCGCGGTCTGGCTCGCCCCCGAGTACGCGGACGGCGACACCCTGCCGTTCGTGCTGTTCATGGGCGTGGCGGTATCCGCCACCGCCTTCCCCGTACTCGCCCGCATCCTCGCCGACCGCGGGATGCAGCAGACCCTCCTCGGCGGGATCGCCCTCTCCGCCGCAGCCCTCATCGACATCGTTGCCTACAGCCTCCTGAGCGTGGCCGTGGCCCTCGGCTCCGCCTCCGGCGCAGAGGCGTGGCGCCTGGTCCTCATCCCGGTGTACATCGCGGTGCTGGTCGCCGTGGTCCGGCCGCTGCTGCGCCGCCTGGCCGACACCTCCGAGCCGCTCCCGTACCTGCTGCTCGGACTGTTCGCCTCGTCCTTCGTCACCGAGTGGCTGGGGATCCACTACATCTTCGGGGCCTTCGCGTTCGGCGCCGTCATGCCGCGCGACGAGGCGTTCCTCCGCCGGATGCGGGAGCGTCTCGAGCCCGCCGTCCTGCTTCTGCTGCCCATGTTCTTCGCGGTCACGGGCCTCACGGTCGACCTGACCAAGCTCCAGCTGGACGACGTGGGGGTCCTCGTCGTGATCATGGCGATCTCGGTGTTCGGGAAGCTCGGCGGCGGGTACGTCGCCGGCCGCCTCTGCGGCATCCCGCACCGGGGCGCCGCGACCCTCGGGGCCCTGGTCAACGCCCGTGGCCTGACCGAACTGGTCATCCTTTCCGTGGGCCTGGAACAAGGGCTGATCGGACACGAGTTGTACGCGGTGCTCCTCGTCATGGCGCTGGTCACCACGGTGATGACCGGGCCGCTCCTCAGCCTGTTCCACCCGGTGTCCCGCACGGGGGCGAACCTGGTGAAGCAGGGCGAGGGGCAGGGCGAGGGTGAGGGCGAGGGCCAGAGCGAAGGCGCGGCGGCCCGGGATCGGACCGAGGGGGCGAACGCGCCATGACCGACGTCTTCGCGCTGTCGCACCTCGACTCCCTGGAGTCCGAGGCCGTCCACATCCTCCGTGAGGTGGCGGGCGAGTTCGAGCGGCCGGTGGTCCTCTTCTCCGGCGGCAAGGACTCGATCGTCATGCTGCACCTGGCGCTGAAGGCCTTCGCCCCCGCGCCGGTCCCCTTCACGCTGCTGCACGTCGACACCGGGCACAACTTCCCCGAGGTCCTGGAGTACCGCGACCGGGTCGTCGCCCAGCACGGGCTGCGGCTGTACGTAGCCTCCGTCCAGGAGTACATCGACGCCGGCACGCTTCGCGAGCGCCCCGACGGCACCCGCAACCCGCTGCAGACCGTCCCGCTGACGGAGGCGATCCAGCAGCACCGTTTCGACGCCGTCTTCGGCGGCGGCCGCCGCGACGAGGAGAAGGCCCGCGCCAAGGAGCGGGTGTTCTCGCTGCGCGACGAGTTCTCGCAGTGGGACCCGCGCCGTCAGCGCCCCGAGCTGTGGCAGCTCTACAACGGCCGGCACGCGCCCGGCGAGCACGTCCGTGTCTTCCCGCTGTCCAACTGGACCGAGCTGGACGTCTGGCAGTACATCCAGCGCGAGAAGATCGAGCTTCCCGGCATCTACTTCGCCCATGAGCGCGAGGTGTTCGCCCGCAGCGGCATGTGGCTGACGGCCGGCGAGTGGGGCGGCCCGAAGGAGTCCGAAACGGTCGAGACGCGGCTGATCCGCTACCGCACCGTCGGCGACATGTCCTGCACGGGCGCGGTCGACTCCACCGCCACGACACTCGACGAGGTCATCGTCGAGATCGCGGCCTCCCGGGTCACCGAGCGGGGCGCCACGCGTGCCGACGACAAGCTGTCCGAGGCGGCCATGGAAGACCGCAAGCGCGAGGGGTACTTCTGATGACGACCACGACGACGGCGGCCTCCACGACGGCGGCCTCCAAGGCGGGGACCCCTACGACGGGGACCCCCACGACGGGGACCCCCACGACCTCCATGGAGGCACCCCCGATCGCCACCGCCGTCGGCACCCTGCGCCTGGCCACGGCCGGCAGCGTGGACGACGGCAAGTCGACGCTCGTCGGCCGCCTCCTCCACGACTCGAAGTCCGTCCTGACCGACCAGCTGGACGCGGTCAGGGCGGCCTCCGCCGCCCGCGGCCAGGACACCCCCGACCTGGCGCTGCTGACCGACGGCCTGCGGGCCGAGCGGGAGCAGGGCATCACCATCGACGTGGCCTACCGCTACTTCGCCACCGCCCGCCGCCGGTTCATCCTCGCCGACACCCCCGGGCACGTGCAGTACACCCGCAACATGGTCACCGGCGCCTCCACCGCCGACCTGGCCGTGGTCCTCGTCGACGCCCGCAAGGGGGTCGTCGAGCAGACCCGGCGCCACGCGGCGATCGCGGCGCTGCTGCGCATCCCGCACGTGACGCTCGCCGTGAACAAGATGGACCTCGTCGACTACGCCGAGCCCGTCTTCGCCACGATCGCCGAGGAGTTCACGGCGTACGCGACCGGTCTCGGCGTTCCCGAGGTGACCGTGATCCCGTTGTCCGCCCTGGCGGGGGACAACGTCGTGGTCCGTTCCGCGCACATGGACTGGTACGGCGGCCCGACCCTGCTCGAGCACCTGGAGACGGTGCCGGCCGGCCACGGCGACGGCTGTCCGACCGGCGGCCGCTTCCCGGTCCAGTACGTCATCCGGGACGGCGAGGCCCGGCACTATGCGGGTCAGGTCGCGGCCGGCGCGCTGTCCGTCGGTGACGCGGTGACCGTCCTGCCGTCGGGCCGCACGACGACCGTCGCGGCGATCGACGCGCTGGGGACGTGTACGCGGACGGCGCGCACCGGGCAGTCCGTCACGCTCCGCCTGGCCGACGAACTGGACGTGGCACGCGGCGACTTGATAGCTCCGGTCGCCGACGCCCCGACCCCCGTGCGCGAGATCGTGGCGACCGTCTGCCACCTCCACGAGAGGCCCCTGCGGGCCGGTGACCGGGTGCTGGTGAAGCACACGACGCGCACGGTCAAGGCCGTGGTGCAGGAGATCGGGTCCCGGCTCTGCCTGGACGACCTGAGCCATGAGCCGGACCCGGGGGAGCTGGTCGCGAACGACATCGGCGGCATCGTCCTGCGGACGGCCGAGCCACTGGCCCTCGATCCGTACGAGGAGTCCCGTCGCACCGGGTCGTTCCTGCTCATCGACCCGGGCGACGGTACGACCCTCACGGCATGCATGGCCTCGGGTGCGGGAGAAGGGGGAGGCCCGGTTCGGCGACCGGATGGCGGATGGTGAGGGAGCCGTGCACCTCGACGCCGTTGTCCGCCGCGTACACGTGCGGGACGTCGGCGGGCCAGCCGGCGTGCTCGCCCGGCGCGAGGAGTATCGGTTCCGCGGCGGGCCCCACCCGCGCGACACCGGCGAAGACGGTCAGGTGCTCGGTGACGCCCCGCGGGTGCGGCGGGGAGATCTGCGTGACGCCCGGCCGGATGCGGACACGGTACAGCTCGGAGGTGACCTCGCGGTCGGTGAACGTCTCCAGGAGGGTGGCGGAGACGGCGGTGCCGTGTATTTCCTCCAGGTGACCCGTCGGCTCGGGGTCGGCGAGCAGGACGGCGAGCGGGACGTTGAGCCGGCCTGAGATCGCGTAGAGGGTCTCGATGGTCGGATTGCGTGTCCCGGTCTCCAGGCCCGACAGGGTGGCCTTCCCGACCGATGCGCTTTTCGCGAGCTCGGACAGCGACATTCCGTTTTGCCGGCGGAGTGTCCTGACGCGCCGTCCGACTTCGGCGGCGAATGAATTGGTCATCTTCCGCATTCCTTTCCGTTCCGAATACGGAACCCGAATGTCCCGTGGTGTTTCCGCCGGTGTTCCGGAATCGGAACAAGGACTTACCTTGACACTGAACTCGGCCGCATGGTCGTCTATTGGACGTTAAGCGGCACTCGCTGATCGCTCCTCGCTATCAAAAAGGTGGATCATGACCCAAGAGATTTCGGATTTCGCGCTGTCCGACGCCCAGATCAAGGAGTTCCACGAGAATGGGTTCATCGGCCCGTTCGACGTGTACGAGCCGGAGGAGATGGCCTCCACGCTGCAGGCTCTGCGACCCAAGCTGATCAACACGAAGACGGCGATCTACGGTCAGCGCAAGGCCGTCTCCGGCAGCACGAACCTGGCGAACTACGACCGCCATCTGGACGTTCCCTTCCTGGCCGACCACATCACGCGGCCCGAGATCGTCGGCCCCGTGACCAGCCTGCTCGGCTCCGACACCCTGTGCTGGCGCACCGAGTTCTTCCCGAAGTACCCCGGGGACGAGGGCACCGACTGGCACCAGGCCGACAACTTCTCCAACGTCGCCGGCTCGAAGCACCCGCAGATCGTCTGGCCGGAGGACGCGGAATTCGGCGGCACCATCACGGTGTGGACCGCTTTCACCGACGCCACCATCGACATGGGCTGCCTGCAGTTCATTCCGGGCTCGCACAAGACGATGAACTATGACGAGTCCAAGGTCATGGAATACGACGCCGAGGCGATCAACAACCGGGAAAAGAACGGTATCCGCCGCGGCTTCTTCGGCTATGACTACCGGCAGCTCCAGAAGGACCCGAACTGGACCCCCGACGAGTCCAAGGCGATTTCGATCGAGCTGAAGAAGGGCCAGTGCATCGTCTTCTGGTCCACGCTGATGCACGCCTCCCACCCGCACAACGGAACCACCGACCAGATGCGCCTCGGTTTCGCCGCGCGCTACCTGCCGACGTCCGTTCGCGTCTACCCGTACTCCGACGCGCTCGTGGAGTTCGGCGGCGAGGCCAGCCTGGACAAATTCGGCAACGTGCTCGTCTCCGGCAAGGACGACTTCGGGCACAACCGCTTCGTCGACCAGACCGTCACCGGTCACCCCTTCATCACCCGCTAGGAGGTCATCTCGATGGCGAACACGGAAATCGAAACCTGGGTCCTGGACTCCTGCCGGGAGCTCGGTCTGCTGGTGGAAGGCGCCGAAGACGACTTCTTCGCCGCCGGTGGCAACTCGCTGACGGCCGTACGGCTCATCGCGAAGGTCGAGGAGCGCTACGGCGAGGACCACCTGCCGCCCGACGACCTCTTCGAGCGCAGCTCGGTGGGCCAGATCGCCGCGACCATCCTGGCCAACCGGGAGCGGTCCGGGGCAGCGAGCTGACGGGAGCGAGACATGGACAGGCTGTCCGGCGGTGACGCGGCGCTCTCCGTCCATCGGCGGATCAACCGCACCGAAGCTCCCTGTCCCGAGGACCGGGGCGTGAAGGAACTGTTCGAGGCGGTCGCCGCCCGGCTGCCGGACACGCGGGCGCTCGTCCACCGGGAAAGCGCCCTCACCTACCGGGAGTTGAACCGGTCGGCGAACGGCATCGCGGCGGTCCTGCGGCGACGGGGAGTCGTCCCCGGCGCCGCGGTGGCGGTGGGCATCGCCCGTTCTCCCGAACTGATCGCTGCGATCCTCGGCATCCTCAAGTGCGGCGGACACTACGTCCCCGTGGACCTCGCATGGCCGGCCGAACGCCTGCGCGGGATCTTCGAGGAGACCGGCGCCGCCCACCTCCTCACGGAGGGCGCGCCACAGGAACTCGCACCCGAATGCGCCGCGTTGGACGTCCTCTCGCCGCGGGTCCCGCCCGTCGACGAGAACCCCGAGGTCCGGACACGGCCGGGCGACATCGCGTACGTCAACTTCACCTCCGGCTCCACGGGCCGGCCGAAGGGCGTGCCGATCCGCCACCGGAGCATCGCCCGGCTGGTCTTCGGCGCGCGGTACGCGGACCTCGGCGAGCACACCGCGCTCCTCCAGCTCGCACCCGTCTACTTCGACGCGGCGACCTTCGAGATATGGGGCGCGCTGCTGCACGGCGGGACGTGCGTGCTCTATCCCTCCCCGTGGATCCGCCTTTCGGAACTGAAGCGGACCGTCGAGACGCACGGCGTGAACGTGGTCTTTCTGACCACCGCTCTGTTCAACACGGTGGTGGACGAAGGCCCGGCCGCCCTCGATCCGGTCGACACCGTCCTGACGGGCGGCGAGACGCATTCGATGCGGCATCTGCGGAAGGCGGTGGAACGCTACGGCCCCGGCAGGGTCGTCAATGTCTACGGCCCGACCGAATGCACGACTTTCGCCACCTATCATCCGCTGGAACTCGACGGAATGCCGGAAACCGTCGGAGACCTCCCCATCGGTATCCCCCTCCAGAACACCCGGCTCTACGTCGTGGACGAGGGATCGCTGTGCCCGCCCGGCCGGGTCGGCGAGATCTGGCTCGCGGGCCCCGGCCTGTCCCCGGGCTACCTGGGCGCCCCCGAGGCCACGGCGGAACGGTTCGTCGAACGCGAGATCGACGGAGTGCGAGAACGCCTGTACCGGACCGGGGACCTCGGCCGCCTCAGGGAGGACGGGAACGTCGTCTTCGTCGGCCGCCAGGACGACCAGGTGAAGATCAACGGCTTCCGCATCGAGCTCGACGAGATCGCCCACCACCTGGACCGATGCCCCGGCGTCCGGTTCAGTCACGTGGCGGTCGGCGAGAACGGCGCCGGCGAGAAGGCGCTCGTCGCCTTCGTCGTACCGTGCGAAGACCGGTGCACGGCGGGTTCGGTCACGGCGTATCTCCGTGAAAAACTGCCCAGTTACATGATTCCGACCGCGATCCACCTGCGTGACTCCCTACCCTTGTCCGGGACCGGAAAAGTGGACCGTCGGGCCCTTCTGACATCGACCACGGGGAAACAGCGCACATGACCCTCAGCAAGAGCGCCAGGAAGTTCCAGGAAGAGCTGGACCGGCGTGGCCTGGACGCCACGGTGGTCGAACTGGCCTCCTCCACCCGGACCGCCGAGGACGCGGCGAACAGCCTCGGCTGCGCCACGGCCCAGATCGTGAAGTCGCTCGTGTTCCGCGCCACCGCGACGGGCGAGGCGGTGATCGTGCTGGCCAGCGGCCCGAACCGGGTCAACGAGAAGGCCATCGCCGCCCATGTCGGCAGCGAGATCGGCAAGGCCGACGCGGACTTCGTGAAGACCACGACCGGGTACTCGATCGGCGGCGTCCCGCCCCTCGGCCACAAGAACGAGGCCGTGCTCTTCGTCGACCAGGACCTGCTCGCCTTCCCCGAGGTCTGGGCCGCGGCGGGCACCCCGCACGCCGTCTTCAAGATCTCCGGAGCGATCACCGAGATCCTCCCGAAGCACACCGTGGTCGATGTGACGTGACCGGAACCACCTCGCACACCCCCACGGACGACGCGTTCCGGCAGCGCATACGGACGCTCCTCGGGGACCTGGTCCTCCCGCACGCCGACGACTGGGAGGCGCGGGGCCACCTGGCCCCCGCCGCGTGGAAGGCCCTCGCCGGAGAAGGCCTGCTCGGTCTCGCCCATCGCGGCGCGGCCTTCCTGGAGAGCGCGGTCCTCCTGGAGGAGCTGGGCCGGACCGGGTACGCGGGCGTCCGCGCGAGCGTCGGCGTCCACGCGTACATGGCGACCTCCTATCTCGACCTGTTCGGTACGCCCGAGCAGCGGGCGACCTATCTGGAGCCGGCCCGCCGGGGCGAACGCCTCGCGGCCTTGGCGATCACCGAGGCGGAGGCGGGCTCGGACCTCAGCCGCCTCGGGACGCGGGCGCGCCCCGCGGCCGACGGGGGCCTCCTGGTGAGCGGCGAGAAGCTCTACGTCGCCAACGGCTCCCAGGCCTCCTTCTTCGTCGCGCTCGTCAGGACGCGGGACGCGACGACGCGGGACGCAGCGGCGCCCGCCCGGGGCCTCACCGGTGTCAGCCTCCTGCTGATCGACGCCGACACCCCCGGCGTACACCGCACCGAACAGAAAATGCTGGGCTGGCGGTCCGCCGACGTCTGCCGTGTCGTCTTCGAGGACGTCGCCGTACCGCAGGACCGGATCCTCGGCCGCCGTGACCAGGCGCTGATCCACCTGATCCAGGGCCTCGACTTCGAGCGCCTGGTCGCCGGCCTCCTCGCCGTCGGCGGCGTCACCCACTGCCTGGAACTCCTCGACGCGCACGTCCGCCGCCGCCGGATCAAGGACACCCCGCTCTACGCCCACCAGGCGGTCCGTCACCAGCTCGCGGAACTGACGGCCGACCATGAGCTGGTCACCCAGTACGGCCGTCACGCGGCCCGGCTGCACAGCCTCGGAAAGCTGGACAGCCGGACCGCGACTGTGCTGAAACTCAAGGCGACCGAACTCGCGGTACGGGCGGCGCACGTCTGTCTCCAGTTCCACGGGGCGCAGGGGTGCCTGGACGAGTCCACCGCCGCCCGGCTCTACCGGGACAGCGCGGCGGGCACGATCGCGGCCGGAGCCAGCGAGCTGCTACGCGATCTGATCTGAGCCCCGGACGGGCACCGGACCACCGGAGGACCGGGGGGCCGGGATCCTGCTCGCCCGGCCGATCGACGTGGCGACCTGGGCACGCGAACCGACGTCGAGCTTCTTGAAGATCCGGCCGAGGTGGGTCTCGACCGTCTTGTGGCTGAGCTGGAGCGCGCGGGCGATCTGCTGGTTGGTGTAGCCGTCGCTGACCAGCACCGAGATCTCCCGCTCCCGGCCGGTCAGCCGGGTCAGCCGCGCGTCGGCCGGCTGCTGCCGGGGTCCCTGCGTGGCCAGGGTGTCCGTGTGCTCCAGATAGCCGTGTGCCCCGTACCCGTCGAGGAGCGCGCGGGCCTGCCCGAACTGACTGCGCGCCACCGAGGAGTCGATGTCGTTCCACGCCGTCGCGGCCGCCAGATGCGCGCGGACCACGTCGAGCGGCCGCCCCGCACGGGTCAGCGCGACCACCGCGCTGGAGGCGAAGACCGCGGCCTTGAGGGGATCCGCGGCCTGGTGGTGATGGGCACGGGCCAGCAGCGCGAGGCCGGTCGCGCCCGGCAGCCGCATCCGGCCCGCGGCCTCCTCCGCCACCGCCGCCCAGCGCCCCGCCTCCGTGTCAGGGCCGCTCTGCTCCGACTCGAGCCGGGACTCCGACTCCAGCCGGGCGAGCACCTCGCCGACGGCGGGGACCAGCGAGACGACGGGCAGCGCCGCCGCCCGCCGCAGGGCCCCCATGGACATGAGCCGCTTGCGCAGGACCTGGTCGTCGAGGTCGTACGTCGTCTCCAGGAGCGACAGCCGCACGCGGTCCGCCCACGGCTCGCGCCAGGCCTCCGTCCGGTCGGCCGCCCGGTGGGCGGCGTCCCGGGCGGCCGCCCGGGCGCCGCTGGCCCACGC
>NZ_JBEXPT010000023.1:0-65133 GCF_040612195.1 Streptomyces sp. NPDC006450
CTGCTCGCATGGCCCCTCGTACCGCCCAGTTCGGCCCCGTGCTCCTCGCGGCCACCGCCGCGCTCACCCTGGCCGCCGCCCCGGCGGCCCCGGCCCCGGCTGCCGGCGTCCAGCTGGCCCAGGCCTACAAGGCCTCGGCCAAGTACCACCGGCACCAGACGGCCGTCGCCGCCGGGTACGTCCCCGACAAGTACTGCGTCGTGAACCCGTCGGGCGGCGCCGGCGCCCTCGGCTATCCCCACTTCAACCACGCCTACGACGGATCCGTCGACCCGCGGAAGCCCACCGCCCTGCTCTACGAACGCGACGGGGCGGGCAACTGGCGCCTCGGCGGCCTCGAATGGATGGTCGTGGACCGGGACGGCCGGATGGACACCGACGACGACCGCCCCTCCCTGTTCGGGCAGCCCTTCCGCGGCCCGCTGCCCTCCCGCTTCGCGGGGCAGAAGGTCCACTATTCGCTGCACCTGTGGCTGTGGAAGCAGAACCCCGCCGGACGGTTCGAGCCCTTCAACCCGTCGGTCGTCTGCCGCCCCGGCACCACCAGGCCCCGCCCGGTCGCACCCGTCACCAGCCCTTAGGGGTGCGGGACCCCCGTTCGGAGGCCCGCCGCGTGCGGGGTTCCCGACTCCCCGCGATGGTGGACGAAACGGCCCCACCACACCAGGAGTTCCGATGCCCGCACGCAGCCTGAAGACCGTTCTCGCCTGCGCGGCCGCCGTGTCGCTCGCCCTGGCCGCCGTGGCTCCGGCCCACGGGGTCGAGGGGCCCGCTCCCGACCCCCGCGACCCCAAAGCCATGCGGGACATGGCGACGGCGATCGCGGTGACGGCCAGGTACGCGGACGAGCGCCAAGCCCTCAGGGACGGGTACGTACCGCACGGCACGGAGTGCATGTCCAATCCGTTCGGGGTGGGCTCCATGGGCTACCACTACGTCAAGCAGGCCAACTGGGGTTCGACGGACCCGAGCAGGCCGACCGCCCTCCTCTACAGCACGGAGAAGAACAAGAACGGCCGGCGCAAGCTCCAGGCGGTGGAGTGGATGGCCACCGACCGGGACCAGGACCTGAAGACCACCGACGACCGGCCGAGCATGTTCGGCCTGCCCTTCGACGGCCCGATGCCGGGCCACTGGGCGGGCATGCCCAAGCACTACGACCTGCACATGTGGGCGTACGCGAAGAACCCGGCCGGCCGCTTCCACAACTGGAACCCCGCCCTGACCTGCCCCAAGACCACCGCCCCCGCGCCCCACCCCCACTGATTCCCCGTCCGCGCGGTCCCTACGGCAAAGGGCCCGGCCCCCTCGAAGGGGGGCCGGGCCCTTTGCCGTAGGACTGGAGCGCCGGGTCAGCGCACGAACGTGCTCGCGCTGCCCGCCAGGTCCAGGAAGTACTGCGGGGCGACGCCCAGCACCACCGTGACCGCGACGCCCACCGCGATGGTCGTCATCGTCAGCGGGGACGGGACGGCGACCGTGGGGCCGTCCGCCTTCGGCTCGCTGAAGAACATCAGGACGATCACCCGGATGTAGAAGAACGCGGCGATCGCGGACGAGATGACACCGACCACGACCAGCGCTCCCGCACCGCCCTCCGCCGCCGCCCTGAACACGGCGAACTTGCCGGAGAAGCCGGAGGTCAGCGGGATGCCCGCGAAGGCGAGCAGGAAGACCGCGAAGACCGCCGCGGTGAGCGGCGAACGCCGTCCCAGGCCCGCCCACTTGGACAGGTGCGTGGCCTCGCCGCCCGCGTCGCGCACCAGCGTGACCACGGCGAAGGCGCCGATCGTCACGAAGGAGTACGCGGCCAGGTAGAAGAGGACGGACTGGATGCCCTCCGCCGAGGTGGCGATGACACCGGCCAGGATGAAGCCGGCGTGCGCGATCGAGGAGTAGGCCAGGAGCCGCTTGACGTCGGTCTGGGTCACGGCGATGACCGCACCGGCCAGCATCGTGACGATCGCGACGCCCCACATGACCGGCCGCCAGTCCCAGCGCAGGCCCGGCAGCACCACGTAGAGCAGACGCAGGAGCGCGCCGAAGGCGGCCACCTTCGTCGCCGCCGCCATGAAGCCGGTGACCGGGGTGGGGGCGCCCTGGTAGACGTCCGGGGTCCACATGTGGAAGGGGACGGCGCCGACCTTGAAGAGCAGGCCCGTCAGGATGAGCGCGCCCCCGATCAGCAGCAGCGCGTCGTTGCCCATGGTGTCGGCGAGCGCCGGGTCGATGTTCGCCACGGTGCCGTCGACGACGTCCGCGATCGCCGCGTAGGAGACCGAGCCCGCGTACCCGTAGACGAGCGCGATGCCGAAGAGCAGGAAGGCGGAGGAGAAGGCGCCGAGCAGGAAGTACTTGACGGCCGCCTCCTGCGACATCAGCCGCTGGCGGCGGGCGAGGGCGCAGAGCAGGTACAGCGGGAGGGAGAAGACCTCCAGGGCCACGAACAGCGTCAGCAGGTCGTTGGCCGCGGGGAAGATCAGCATCCCGGCGACCGCGAACAGTGCGAGCGGGAAGACCTCGGTGGTGGTGAAGCCCGCCTTGACGGCTTCCTTCTCGCTCTCGCTACCCGGTACGGACGCCGCCTGCGCGGCGAAGGAGTCCACCCGGTTGCCGTGGGCCGCCGGGTCCAGGCGCCGCTCGGCGAAGGTGAAGACCGCCACGACCGAGGCCAGGATGATGGTGCCCTGCAGGAAGAGGGCCGGGCCGTCGACGGCGATGGCGCCCATGGCCGCGACCTGCGCCTTGGAGCTGCCGTACCCGCCGGCGGCGAGTCCGACGACCGCCGCGAAGGCCGAGGCCAGCGCGGCGACGGCGAGGAACACCTGCGTGTAGTAGCGGGCCCTGCGCGGCACGAAGGCCTCTACGAGGACTCCGATGATCGCCGCGCCCAGCACGATGAGCGTGGGCGAGAGCTGTGCGTATTCGATCTGCGGGGCCGGGATCTTGTCGATCGGCGCCGCGGCCGCCAGTGTCGGCAGCAGGCTCTGGGCAGCAGTCACTGTGCTCACTTCGCCGCCTCCCCGTTCTTGGCCTCGACAGCCACTTCCGGCTTCGGGTCCGTCTGCTTGACGTCCGACATGGTGTGCTTCACCGCCGGGTTGACGATGTCGGTCAGGACCTTCGGGTAGACGCCCAGTCCGATCAGCAGCGCGATCAGCGGGGCGACCACCAGGACCTCCCGCAGGCGCAGGTCCGGCATGGTGCGGACCTCCTCCTTGACCGGGCCGGTCATGGTGCGCTGGTAGAGGACCAGCGTGTAGAGCGCCGCCAGCACGATGCCGAAGGTGGCGATGATGCCGACGACCGGGTACCGGGCGAACGTGCCGACCAGGACCAGGAACTCGCTGACGAACGGTGCGAGGCCGGGCAGCGAGAGGGTGGCCAGACCGCCGATGAGGAAGGTGCCGGCCAGGACCGGGGCCACCTTCTGCACGCCGCCGTAGTCGGCGATGAGCCGGGAGCCGCGCCGCGAGATCAGGAAGCCGGCGACCAGCATGAGCGCCGCCGTCGAGAGCCCGTGGTTGACCATGTACAGCGTCGCGCCCGACTGGCCCTGGGAGGTCATCGCGAAGATGCCCAGGATGATGAAGCCGAAGTGCGAGATGGAGGCGTACGCCACCAGCCGCTTGATGTCCCGCTGACCGCAGGCGACCAGCGCGCCGTAGACGATGCTGATCAGTGCCAGGACGAGGATCACCGGCGTGGCCCACTTGCTGGCCTCGGGGAAGAGCCCGAGGCAGAAGCGGAGCATCGCGAAGGTGCCGACCTTGTCGACGACGGCGGTGATCAGGACGGCGACCGGGGCCGTGGCCTCGCCCATCGCGTTCGGCAGCCAGGTGTGCAGCGGCCAGAGCGGGGCCTTCACCGCGAAGGCGAAGAAGAAGCCGAGGAACAGCCACCGCTCGGTGTTGGTCGCCATGTCGAGCGTGCCCGCGGCGCGGGCGGCGGCGATCTCCTGGAGCGAGAAGTTCCCGGCGACCACGTACAGCCCGATGACGGCGGCCAGCATGATCAGGCCGCCGACCAGGTTGTAGAGGAGGAACTTGACCGCCGCGTACGAGCGCTGCGCGGCCGCGTTCTCGTCCGACCCGGAGTGCGCCCGGTCCCCGAAGCCGCCGATGAGGAAGTACATCGGGATGAGCATGGCTTCGAAGAAGATGTAGAAGAGGAAGACGTCGGTGGCCTCGAAGGAGATGATCACCATCGCCTCGACCAGCAGGATCAGGGCGAAGAAGCCCTGGGTCGGCCGCCAGCGCGAGGAGTGCGTCTCCAGCGGGTCGGCGTCGTGCCAGCCGGCCGCGATCACGAAGGGGATCAGCAGCGCGGTGAGGGCGATCAGCACCACCCCGATGCCGTCGACGCCCAGTTCGTAGCGGACGCCGAAGTCCGCGATCCAGGAGTGCGATTCGGTGAGCTGGTAGCGGTCGCCACCGGGCTCGAAGCGGACCGCGACGAGCACGGCCAGGGCCAGGGTCGCCAGTGAGAAGAACAGGGCGAGCCATTTGGCGGCGGTCCGGCGGGCGGCCGGGACGGCCGCCGTCAGGATCGCGCCGACCGCGGGGACCGCGGCCGTCACCGTCAGAAGCGGGAAATTCATCTCACACCGCCCTCATCAGCAGGGTCGCGGCGATCAGGATCGCCGTGCCCCCGAACATCGAGACCGCGTAGCTGCGGGCGTAGCCGTTCTGCAGCTTGCGCAGCCGGCCCGACAGCCCGCCGACTCCGGCGGCCGTCCCGTTGACCACGCCGTCGACCAGACTGTGGTCGACGTAGACGAGGGAGCGGGTCAGGTGCTCCCCGCCGCGGACCAGGACCACGTGGTTGAAGTCGTCCTGGTAGAGGTCCCGTCGGGCCGCCCGGGTGAGGAGCGAGCCGCGCGGGGCGATGACCGGGACGGGCTTCCTGCCGTACATCACCCAGGCGATGGCGACGCCGATGACGAGGACCACCATGGTGGCCAGCGTGACCGTCAGCGCGCTGATCGGCGGGTGTCCGTGCTCGTATCCGGTGACGGGCTCCAGCCAGTTCAGGAAGCGGTCACCGATCTCGAAGAACCCGCCCGCGAAGACCGAGCCGAAGGCCAGGATGATCATCGGGATGGTCATGGACTTCGGGGACTCGTGCGGGTGCGGGGCGTGGCCCGACCCCGCGGCATCGCCGCTATCGGACGCTGTCGGCTGCCAGCGCTTCTCGCCGAAGAAGGTGAGGAGCATGACCCGGGTCATGTAGAAGGCGGTGATCGCCGCGCCGAGGAGGGTCACCCCGCCGAGGATCCAGCCCTGGGTGCCGCCCTTCGCGAAGGCGGCCTCGATGATCATGTCCTTCGAGAAGAAGCCCGACAGGCCCGGGAAACCGATGATGGCGAGGTAGCCGAGCCCGAAGGTGACGAAGGTGACCGGCATGTACTTCCGCAGGCCGCCGTACTTGCGCATGTCGACCTCGTCGTTCATCCCGTGCATCACGGAACCGGCGCCGAGGAAGAGTCCCGCCTTGAAGAACCCGTGCGTGACCAGGTGCATGATCGCGAACACGTACCCGATGGGGCCGAGGCCGGCCGCCAGGATCATGTAGCCGATCTGCGACATCGTCGAGCCGGCGAGGGCCTTCTTGATGTCGTCCTTGGCGCAACCGACGATCGCACCGAAGAGGAGCGTGACGGCGCCGACCACGACGACCGCGGTCTGCGCGTCCGGCGCCCCGTTGAAGATGGCGCCCGAGCGGACGATCAGGTACACGCCCGCCGTCACCATCGTCGCCGCGTGGATGAGGGCGGAGACCGGGGTCGGACCCTCCATCGCGTCGCCGAGCCAGGACTGCAGCGGCACCTGGGCCGACTTGCCGCACGCGGCGAGCAGCAGCATCAGCGCGATCGCCGTCAGCTTGCCCTCGCCGGCCTCGGACACCGAGCCGAGGACCGGGCCGAAGGCGAAGGTTCCGAAGGTGGTGAACATCAGCATGATGGCGATCGAAAGGCCCATGTCGCCGACCCGGTTGACCAGGAAGGCCTTCTTCGCGGCGGTGGCCGCGCTGGGCTTGTGCTGCCAGAAGCCGATGAGGAGGTACGAGGCGAGGCCCACGCCCTCCCAGCCGACGTACAGCAGGAGGTAGTTGTCGGCGATGACCAGGAGCAGCATCGCGGCGACGAAGAGGTTGAGGTAGCCGAAGAAGCGGCGGCGGCGCTCGTCGTGCTCCATGTACCCGATGGAGTACACGTGGATGAGCGTGCCCACCCCGGAGATCAGCAGGACGAAGGTCATCGACAGCTGGTCGAGCTGGAAGCCGATGTCGGCCTGGAAGCCCTCCACCTGGATCCAGGTGAAGAGCTGTTGGTGGAAGGTCCGGTCCTCGGCGCCCTTGCCGAGCATGTCGGCGAAGAGGGCCAGGCCGATGCCGAAGGAGACGGCGGCGAGCAGGGTGCCGATCCAGTGGCCGGTCTTGTCGAGACGGCGGCCGCCGCAGAGCAGCACCACCGCTCCGAGCAGGGGCGCTGCTACCAGCAGCGCGATCATGTTCTCCACAGCGACCCCTTACAGCTTCATCAGGCTGGCGTCGTCGACCGAGGCCGAGTGGCGGGTACGGAACAGCGACACGATGATCGCGAGGCCCACCACGACCTCGGCGGCGGCGACGACCATCGTGAAGAACGCGATGATCTGGCCGTCGAGGTTGCCGTGCATCCGGGAGAAGGTGACGAAGGCGAGGTTGCAGGCGTTGAGCATGAGCTCGACGCACATGAACAGCACGATCGCGTTCTTCCGGATCAGGACTCCCACCGCACCGATGGTGAACAGCAGTGCGGACAGGTACAGGTAGTTGACCGGGTTCACTTCGAGGCCTCCTCACGGCCGAGCCGCTCGGACGACCGCTGCTCCAGGGCCTTCAGGTCGTCCAGGGCCTTGCCGGAGACGTCCCTGATCTGGCCGCGGGCGCGCAGCGTCTGGTTGACGGTGAGTTCCGAGGGGGTGCCGTCCGGCAGCAGGCCCGCGACGTCCACGGCGTTGTGCCGGGCGTAGACGCCGGGTGCGGGCAGCGGCGGGAGCTGTACGCCCTCGCGTACGCGGCGCTCGGCGAGCTCGCGCTGGGTGGCGGCCCGCTCGGTGCGCTCGCGGTGGGTGAGCACCATCGCGCCGACGGCCGCCGTGATCAGCAGGGCGCCGGTGACCTCGAAGGCGAACACGTACTTGGTGAAGATCAGCGTGGCCAGGCCCTCGACGTGGCCGCCGGAGTTGATCCGGCCGAGTCCGTTGAAGTGGGTGAGCTTGGCGTTGCCGATGCCCGCGATCAGCAGGATGCCGAAGCCGAGTCCGCACAGGGCGGCCAGCCAGCGCTGCCCCTTGATGGTCTCGGTCAGCGAGTCCGCCGCGGTGACGCCGACGAGCATGACGACGAAGAGGAAGAGCATCATGATCGCGCCGGTGTAGACGACGACCTGGACGATGCCGAGGAAGTACGCCCCGTTGGCGAGGTAGAAGACCGCCAGGATGATCATCGTCCCGGCCAGGCTCAGGGCGCTGTGCACGGCCTTCTTCATGAGGATCGTGGCCAGCGCGCCGACGACGGCGACCGTGCCGAGGATCCAGAACTGCACCGCCTCACCGGAGGAGGTGAGGGTGGCGGCCGCTGCGATGGCGCTCATGCCCCCACCCCCTCGGAGGTGCTTTCGGATGCCGCGGTCCCGGGGGCGACCTCGCCCTTGGAGACGGCCACCTGCCGGACCGTGCCGGGAGCCGCCCCGGTCACCAGCCCGCGGTAGTAGTCCGTGTCCTCGGTCCCGGGGAAGATCGAGTGCGGAGCCTCGACCATTCCCTCGGTCAGCCCGGCGAGCAGCTGCTCCTTGGTGTAGATGAGCGATTCGCGGCTGGAGTCGGCCAGTTCGAACTCGTTCGTCATGGTCAGCGCCCGGGTCGGGCACGCCTCGACGCACAGCCCGCACAGGATGCAGCGGGCGTAGTTGATCTGGTAGACCCGGCCGTACCGCTCACCCGGGGAGTAGCGCTCCTCCTCGGTGTTGTCCGCGCCCTCGACGTAGATCGCGTCGGCGGGACAGGCCCAGGCGCACAGCTCGCACCCGATGCACTTCTCCAGACCGTCGGGGTGGCGGTTGAGCTGGTGCCGCCCGTGGAAGCGCGGAGCCGTGGTCTTTTCCTGCTCCGGGTACTGCTCGGTGAGGCGCTTCTTGAACATGGCCTTGAAGGTCACGCCGAAGCCGGCCACCGGGTTCTGCCACTTCTCGCCCTGCTCGGCGTCAGACTTGTCAGACATTCTCAGCACCCTCCTCTCGGTCACTGTCAGTATTCGCCGCGCCACTGACAATGAGCTCCCGCTCACTGCGGGGCCGCCTGCGCGGTACGGGTGCCAGGTGCTGGCCGGGCTTGGGCGGTACGGGGAACCCGCCCGCCAGGGGGTCGAAGGGTTCGGCGGCCGCGGCCAGTTCGGCGTCCGCGAGGGCCGTCTTCTCCTTCTTGTCGCGGAACAGGTCCGCGACGAAGGACAGCAGCAGGAGCGCGATGACCCCGCCGCCGACGTAGAGCACGATCTCCTGGAAGTCGTAGTTCTCGTTGCGCAGGGCCCGGACGGTGGCGACCAGCATCAGCCACACCACGGAGACCGGGATCAGCACCTTCCAGCCGAGCTTCATCAGCTGGTCGTAGCGCACGCGCGGGAGCGTGCCGCGCAGCCAGATGAAGAAGAACAGCAGCAGCTGGACCTTGAGCACGAACCAGAGCATCGGCCACCAGCCGTGGTTCGCGCCCTCCCAGTACGTGGAGATCGGCGCCGGGGCCCGCCAGCCGCCCAGGAAGAGGGTGACGGAGACGGCGGAGACGGTGACCATGTTGACGTACTCGGCGAGCATGAACAGCGCGAACTTGATGGAGGAGTACTCGGTGTTGAAGCCGCCGACCAGGTCGCCCTCGGACTCCGGCATGTCGAAGGGGGCGCGGTTCGTCTCGCCGACCATCGTGATGACGTAGATGATGAAGGAGACCGGCAGCAGGATGATGTACCAGCGGTCCGCCTGGGCTTCGACGATCGCCGAGGTCGACATCGACCCGGAGTAGAGGAAGACCGAGGCGAAGGCCGCGCCCATCGCGATCTCGTACGAGATCATCTGCGCGCAGGAGCGCAGTCCGCCGAGCAGCGGGTACGTGGAGCCCGAGGACCAGCCCGCGAGGACGATGCCGTAGATGCCGACCGAGGCCACCGCGAGGATGTAGAGCATCGCGATGGGCAGGTCGGTCAGCTGCATCGTGGTGCGCTGGCCGAAGATGGAGACCTCGTTGCCCGAGGGGCCGAAGGGGATCACCGCGATGGCCATGAAGGCAGGGATCGCCGCGATGATCGGGGCGAGGACGTAGACGACCTTGTCGGCCCGCTTGACGATCAGGTCTTCCTTGAGCATGAGCTTCACGCCGTCGGCGAGCGACTGGAGCATGCCCCAGGGGCCGTGCCGGTTGGGGCCGATGCGCAGCTGCATCCAGGCGACGACCTTGCGCTCCCACACGATGGAGAAGAGCACGGTCACCATCAGGAAGGCGAAGCAGAACACCGCCTTGAGTACGACGAGCCACCAGACGTCCCTGCCGAACAGGGAGAGGTCTTCGGCGGCGATCTGAACCGTGTTCACGCGCCCACCTCCGCAGGGGAGTCGCTGGTGTCGGCGGGGGTGGCCGGGCCGATGCGGACCAGGTCCCCCGGGCGGGCTCCGGTGTCGGCGAGGACCCCGGAGCCGGTGGAGTTCATCGGGAGCCAGACCACCCGGTCGGGCATCTCGGTGACGCGCAGCGGCAGTTCCACCGAGCCGGCGGGGCCGGTCACCGCGAGGACGTCGCCGCTCTTGACGCCGGTCTCGGCGGCCGTGGCGGCCGACAGGCGGGCGCTGGCCTCGTGCCGGGTGCCGGCCAGGGCCTCGTCGCCTTCTTGCAGGAGCCCCTGGTCCAGGAGGAGCCGGTGGCCCGCGAGGACGGCCTCGCCCGCGCCGGGACGGGGCAGCAGCTCCCTGTCTCCGGGCTGTCCGGCGGCGCGCTCCCCGGCCCACGGGCCGAGCCGGTCGATCTCCCGCCGTACGGCGTGTACGTCGGCCAGCTCGATCGGGCGGTCGGCCGCGTCGGCCAGCATGTGCAGCACGCGGGAGTCGGCGGGGGCCAGGCGGCGGGTCATCTGCTCGGGCTTGAGCGCGGCCTCGAACGGCCGGACCCTGCCCTCCCAGTTGATGAACGCGCCCGGCTTCTCGGCGACGGCGGCGACCGGGAAGACCACGTCCGCGTGGTCGGTGACCTCGCTGGGCCGCAGTTCCAGGGAGACCACGAAGGCCTCCTGGAGCGCGGTCCTGGCGCGGGCCGGGTCCGGCAGGTCGGCGACCTCGACGCCCGCGACCAGCAGGGCGGAGAGCTCCCGGGTGGCGGCGGCCTCGACGATCTGGCCGGTGTCGCGGCCGTAGCGGTGCGGCAGCTCGTCCAGGCCCCAGGCGGCGGCGACCTCGTCGCGGGCCCGCGGGTCGGTGGCGGGACGGGCGCCCGGCAGCAGGGACGGCAGCGCGCCCGCCTCGACGGCGGCCCGCTCTCCGGCCCGGCGCGGGATCCACACCAGCGTGGCGCCGGTGGCGGTGGAGGCCCGTACGGCCGCGGTCAGCGCGCCGGGCACGCCCGCGAGGCGCTCGCCCACGACGATGACCGCGCCGGGCAGCCGCAGCGCCTCGGCGGCGGCGTGGCCGCCGTCCTCCAGGCCGGTCTGCGAGGTCAGCGCGTTCAGCCACTCGGGCTCGGTGCCGGGGGCGGCGGCCAGCAGGGTGCCGCCCGCCTTCTGCAGGCCGCGCGTGGCGAAGGGGGCGAGGGCGAAGGTCCGCTGCTTGTGCTTGCGGTGGGCCTTGCGCAGCCGCAGGAAGACCCCGGGGGCCTCCTCCTCGGCCTCGATGCCGACGAGGAGGACGGCCGGGGCGGCCTCCAGGGAGGCGTTGGTGACACCGCGGCCGTCGAGGTCCTTGCCGGTGCCGGCGACGGTGGCGGCCAGGAACTCGGCCTCCTCCGCGCTGTGCACCCGGGCCCGGAAGTCGATGTCGTTGGTGTCGAGCACGACCCGGGCGAACTTGGCGTACGCGTAGGCGTCCTCGACGGTGAGCCGGCCGCCGGTCAGCACTCCGGCGCGGCCGCGCGCGGCGGCCAGTCCGTTCGCCGCGGCTTCCAGCGCCTCGGGCCAGCTCGCCGGGGCCAGGACCCCGTCGGTGCCGCGCACCAGCGGGGTGGTGAGCCGGTCGGGGCGCTGCGCGTAGCGGAACCCGAAGCGGCCCTTGTCGCAGATCCACTCCTCGTTGACCTCGGGGTCCTCCGCGGCCATCCGGCGCAGCACCTTGCCGCGGCGGTGGTCGGTGCGGGTGGCGCAGCCGCCCGCACAGTGCTCGCACACGCTCGGGGAGGAGACGAGGTCGAAGGGGCGGGAGCGGAACCGGTAGGCGGCCGAGGTGAGGGCGCCGACCGGGCAGATCTGGATGGTGTTGCCGGAGAAGTACGACTCGAAGGGGTCGTCCTCGCCGGTGCCGACCTGCTGGAGCGCGCCGCGCTCCAGGAGCTCGATCATCGGGTCGCCGGCGATCTCGTTGGAGAAGCGGGTGCAGCGCGCGCACAGCACGCACCGCTCGCGGTCCAGCAGCACCTGCGTGGAGATCGGGACCGGCTTCTCGTAGGTGCGCTTCCTGCCCTCGAAACGCGATTCGGCGTTGCCGTGGGTCATCGCCTGGTTCTGCAGCGGGCACTCGCCGCCCTTGTCGCAGACCGGGCAGTCCAGCGGGTGGTTGATGAGCAGCAGCTCCATCACCCCGCGCTGGGCCTTGTCGGCGACCGGGGAGGTCAGCTGCGTCTTGACGACCATGCCGTCGGTGCAGGTGATGGTGCAGGAGGCCATCGGCTTGCGCTGGCCCTCGACCTCGACGATGCACTGGCGGCAGGCGCCGGCCGGGGAGAGGAGGGGGTGGTCGCAGAACCGGGGGATCTCGATGCCGAGCTGTTCGGCGGCCCGGATGACCAGGGTCCCCTTGGGCACCGACAGTTCGATGCCGTCGATGGTCAGGGAGATCTGGTCCACCGGCGGGACCGCGGCCTCTCCGCCGCCGGAGGCTGACGTGGTGGTCACGGTCATGCGGTCACCTCCGTGTCGGCCCAGAGGGTCGACTTCTTGGGGTCGAAGGGGCAGCCCTTGCCCGTGATGTGCTGCTCGTACTCCGCGCGGAAGTACTTGAGCGAGGAGAAGATGGGGCTGGCGGCGCCGTCACCGAGCGCGCAGAACGACTTGCCGTTGATGTTGTCGGCGATGTCGTTCAGCTTCTCGAGGTCGGACATGACCCCCTTGCCCGCTTCGATGTCGCGGAGCAACTGGACCAGCCAGTACGTGCCTTCGCGGCAGGGCGTGCACTTGCCGCAGGACTCGTGGGCGTAGAACTCGGTCCAGCGGGTCACCGCCCGCACCACGCAGGTCGTCTCGTCGAAGCACTGCAGGGCCTTGGTGCCGAGCATGGACCCGGCCGCGCCGACGCCCTCGTAGTCCAGCGGGACGTCGAGGTGCTCGTCCGTGAACATCGGGGTGGAGGACCCGCCCGGGGTCCAGAACTTCAGCCGGTGCCCGGGGCGCATGCCGCCGCTCATGTCGAGGAGCTGGCGCAGGGTGATCCCGAGCGGGGCCTCGTACTGGCCGGGGCCGACGACGTGGCCGGAGAGCGAGTACAGCGTGAAGCCGGGGGACTTCTCGGTCCCCATCGACTTGAACCAGTCCTTGCCCTTGTTCAGGATCGCGGGAACCGAGGCGATGGACTCCACGTTGTTCACGACAGTGGGGCAGGCGTAGAGCCCCTCGACCGCGGGGAAGGGGGGACGCAGCCGGGGCTGGCCGCGCCGGCCTTCGAGGGAGTCCAGGAGGGCCGTTTCCTCGCCGCAGATGTAGGCGCCCGCTCCCGCGTGCACGGTGATGTCGAGCTTCAGCCCGCTCCCGAGGCCACTCTTTTCCCGATGTTCGGCCTCCCCCAGGTAGCCGGCCTCGTACGCCTCGCGCACCGCCTCGTGCAGCCGCCGCAGCACCGGCACGGTCTCGCCGCGCAGGTAGATGAAGGCGTGCTCCGACCGGATCGCGTAGCAGGCGATGATCATTCCCTCGATGAGGGAGTGCGGGTTGGCGAAGAGGAGGGGGATGTCCTTGCAGGTTCCCGGCTCCGACTCGTCCGCGTTCACGACGAGGTAGTGCGGCTTTCCGTCGCCCTGCGGGATGAACTGCCACTTCATGCCGGTGGGGAAGCCGGCGCCGCCGCGTCCGCGCAGGCCCGAGTCCTTCACGTAGGCGATGAGCTCGTCCGGACTCATGGCGAGTGCCTTGCGCAGACCCTCGTAGCCGCCGTGCCTCTTGTAGGTCTCCAGCGTCCACGACTGCGGTTCGTCCCAGAAGGCCGACAGGACGGGCGCGAGGAGCTTCTCCGGACTCGTGCCGTTCTTACTCAGCTCGGTCGACACGGTCATCACTCCCCTCCCTCGATGGTGGCCTCGCCGCGCGGGTGCACGATCGGGGTGTGCGGGGCCTCGCCGCGCGCGATGCGCAGGCCGATCAGCGACGCGTGACCCGCGCCGCCGCTGGCCTCGACCGCGCCTTCGCGCTCGTCCGGGAAGCCCGCCAGGATCCGGGCGGTCTCCTTGTACGTGCACAGCGGCGCGCCCCGGGTCGGCTCCACGGTGCGGCCGGCCAGCAGGTCGTCCACCATGGCCTTGGCGGACTCGGGGGTCTGGTTGTCGAAGAACTCCCAGTTGACCATCACCACGGGGGCGTAGTCGCAGGCCGCGTTGCACTCGATGTGTTCGAGGGTGACCTTGCCGTCGGGGGTGGTCTCGTTGTTGCCGACCCCGAGGTGCTCCTTGAGCTCCTCGAAGATGGCGTCGCCGCCCATGACCGCGCACAGGGTGTTCGTGCACACGCCGACCTGGTAGTCACCGGAGGGCTTGCGCCGGTACATCGTGTAGAAGGTCGCCACGGCCGTGACCTCGGCGGTCGTCAGGCCCAGCACCTCGGCGCAGAACCGGATGCCGGTGCGCGAGACGTAGCCCTCCTCCGACTGGACGAGGTGGAGCAGCGGCAGCAGCGCGGAGCGGCTGTCGGGGTAGCGGGCGATGACCTCCTTCGCATCCGCTTCGAGCCGGGCGCGCACGTCGGCCGGGAAGTCGGGTGCCGGAAGCCGGGGCATGCCCAGGCTCACCCCTGATACGGGCTGATTGGCTGTCATCGGTCGACGCCTCCCATCACGGGGTCGATGGAGGCGACGGCCACGATGACGTCGGCGACCTGGCCGCCCTCGCACATCGCCGCCATGGCCTGCAGGTTGGTGAAGGACGGGTCGCGGAAGTGGACCCGGTAGGGGCGGGTGCCGCCGTCGGAGACGACGTGCACGCCGAGCTCGCCCTTGGGTGACTCCACGGCCGCGTAGGCCTGGCCGGCCGGTACCCGGAAGCCCTCGGTCACCAGCTTGAAGTGGTGGATGAGGGACTCCATGGAGGTGCCCATGATCTGCTTGATGTGGTCGAGCGAGTTGCCGAGGCCGTCGGGGCCCATCGCGAGCTGCGCCGGCCAGGCGATCTTCTTGTCGGCGACCATGACCGGGCCCGGCTCCAGCCGGTCCAGGCACTGCTCGACGATCCGCAGGGACTGGCGCATCTCCTCCAGGCGGACCAGGAACCGCCCGTAGGAGTCGCAGGACTCGGTGGTCGGCACGTCGAACTCGTAGTTCTCGTAGCCGCAGTACGGGTCCGTCTTGCGCAGGTCGTGCGGGAGGCCGGCGGAGCGCAGGATCGGGCCGGTGGCGCCGAGCGCCATGCAGCCGGTGAGGTCGAGGTAGCCGACGTCCTGCATGCGGGCCTTGAAGATGGGGTTGCCGGTGGCGAGCTTGTCGTACTCCGGCAGGTTCTTCTTCATGGTCTTCACGAACTCGCGGAGCTGGTCCACGGCGCCCGGGGGCAGGTCCTGCGCGAGGCCGCCGGGGCGGATGAACGCGTGGTTCATGCGCAGGCCGGTGATCAGCTCGAACACGTCGAGGATCAGCTCGCGGTCGCGGAACCCGTAGATCATGATCGTGGTCGCGCCCAGCTCCATGCCGCCGGTGGCGATGCACACCAGGTGGGAGGAGAGCCGGTTGAGCTCCATCAGCAGGACGCGGATGACGGAGGCGCGGTCCGGGATCTGATCGGTGATGCCGAGCAGCTTCTCGACGCCGAGGCAGTACGCCGTCTCGTTGAAGAACGGCGTCAGGTAGTCCATGCGCGTGACGAAGGTGGTGCCCTGCGTCCAGTTCCGGTATTCGAGGTTCTTCTCGATGCCGGTGTGGAGGTAGCCGATGCCGCAGCGGGCCTCGGTGACCGTCTCGCCGTCGATCTCCAGGATCAGCCGGAGCACCCCGTGGGTGGAGGGGTGCTGGGGACCCATGTTGACGACGATCCGCTCGTCGTCGGCGCGGGCCGCCGACTGGACGATCTCGTCCCAGTCGCCGCCGGTGACGGTGTAGACGGTGCCCTCGGTCGTCTCGCGCGCCGAGGCGTGGTCGGCGGAGGCGTGGTGCGATGCCTTCTGGGTGTTCATCAGCTGTACGACCTCCGCTGGTCGGGAGCCGGGATCTGGGCGCCCTTGTACTCGATGGCGATGCCGCCGAGCGGGTAGTCCTTGCGCTGCGGGAAGCCCTGCCAGTCGTCCGGCATCATGATCCGGGTGAGGGCCGGGTGCCCGTCGAAGATCAGGCCGAAGAAGTCGTACGTCTCGCGCTCGTGCCAGTCGTTCGTCGGGTAGACCGAGACGATCGAGGGGACGTGCGGGTCGGCGTCCGGGGCCGTCACTTCCAGCCGCACGATCCGGCCGTGGGTGAGCGAGCGCAGGTGGTAGACGGCGTGCAGCTCGCGGCCCTTGTCGTCGGGGAAGTGCACCCCGCTGACCCCGGTGCAGAGCTCGAAGCGCAGGGCCGGGTCGTCGCGCAGGGTCTTCGCGACGAGGAGGAGGTGCTCGCGCGCGATGTGGAGGGTCAGCTCCGCCCGGTCGACGACGACCTTCTCGATCGCGTTCTCCGGGACGAGGTCCTGCTCCTCCAGCGCCCCTTCGAGCTCGTCGACGACCTCGTCGAAGTACGAGCCGTAGGGGCGGGCGCTCGCGCCGGGCAGGGCCACGGTGCGCACGAGGCCGCCGTAGCCGCTGGTGTCGCCGCCGTCGTTGGCACCGAACATGCCCTTGCGGACGCCGATCACCTCGGGGCCGGCCGCGCCCCGGGGCGCGGGCACGTTGTCGCCGTTGCCGGCATGGGGGCCGTTCTGCACGGCCGGGTCCTCGCTCACCGCAGGAGCCCCTTCATCTCAATGGTGGGGAGCGCCTTGAGGGCCGCCTCCTCCGCCTCGCGGGCCGCCTCTTCCCGGTTCACGCCGAGCTTGCCGCCCTGGATCTTCTGGTGGAGCTTGAGGATCGCGTCGAGGAGCATCTCGGGGCGGGGCGGGCAGCCGGGCAGGTAGATGTCCACGGGGACGATGTGGTCGACGCCCTGGACGATCGCGTAGTTGTTGAACATTCCGCCCGAAGACGCACAAACACCCATAGAGATGACCCACTTGGGAGCGGGCATCTGGTCGTACACCTGCCGCAGCACCGGCGCCATCTTCTGGCTGACCCGGCCCGCCACGATCATCAGGTCGGCCTGGCGCGGGGATCCGCGGAAGACCTCCATGCCGAAGCGGGCGAGGTCGTACCGGCCCGCTCCGGTGGTCATCATCTCGATGGCGCAGCAGGCCAGGCCGAAGGTGGCCGGGAAGACGGACGCCTTGCGCACCCATCCCGCGGCCTGTTCGACGGTGGTCAGCAGAAAGCCGCTCGGCAGCTTCTCTTCCAGTCCCATGGAAAATTCAGCCCCTCAGTCCCATTCCAGGCCGCCGCGGCGCCATACGTAGGCGTAGGCGACGAAGACGGTGAGCACGAAGAGGAGCATCTCGACGAGCCCGAAGATCCCCAGCGAGTCGAAGGTGACCGCCCAGGGGTAGAGGAAGACAACCTCGATGTCGAAGACGATGAAGAGCATCGCCGTCAGGTAGTACTTGATGGGGAAGCGACCGCCGCCCGCCGGCATGGGAGTGGGCTCGATGCCGCACTCGTAAGCTTCAAGTTTTGCCCGGTTGTACCGTTTTGGGCCGATCAGCGTGGCCATGACCACGGAGAAGATCGCAAACCCTGCGCCGAGGGCGCCGAGCACGAGGATGGGCGCGTACGCATTCACGCTCCTCGCTCCTTCCAGTCGTCCTTGACCGTTGGACCGCTGTGCCGGCGCCGCGCGCCCCGCCTCCCACGTCTCGCATGTGAGGCAGTTCACAAGCCGGACTGGTGCGCATCTTATGCCCGCCCATCTGTGATCTGCGACACGGGTTACAACAACGAGTTTGTGATCTCCACCACCTGACGAACGATCATGAAGGCCAATGAGTAGTGATCTTCATACGTGAAGCATCCACATGATCACCAAAGGTGACATCCGCACCTGTCGTCGCAGGTGGAGGGCCTGCTGCACTATCAAACCGTGGCCCCTGCACGCAAATTGGCGAGGCGGTGCGCGTGATGATAAAGGGATCGGCGTCCCCCGATCGGGGGACCCCGCACGGACGGGAGTGGACGCGTGCATGCGTTCACGAAGTCGGGGGCAGAGGGGAGTGGAGGGTCGCCCCCGGAGGTGACCGGGGCGTCCCGGAGTCGACCCCCGGGAGGGGCCGGCCACCCCCTCGCGATCGATCGAGGCCCGCCTCCGATGCCACTGCGGCGCCCCCGCGACCCCGCTCCGGCCCCGCCCCGACCCGGCGGAGGCTTCACGGTTCGGTCACAGGAGGGCCACAGCGTCCGCATGGCGTGACACTCCTGTGACCTGCGCCACTCGGAATTCGCGGTACCGAAAGAGGGCTTGGCCATCTGTGCGGGTAAATGGTAGGCGCGGGATCAATTCGGACTTAATGCGGAAACCCCATGATCACAGCCTTGCGAGCGACTGTCCGATTCGCCCGTTACGGCGTCAATAAGACTTCCGACGCGCCCGGTTAGCCCGCTTCGCGCACAACTGTGGCGCAGACCACGTTTCTTGAAGGGAACCGGGGAGCCCTGATAGCGGTTGTACCCATGTCCCTCACCGCTCACATACCCAGCCACCGGAAGCCCCGCCGCAGCGCCTCGAAGCTCGCGGTCCGCGCCGGAGTTGCCGGTGGCGTCCTCAGCACCCTGGCCATGGCCGGCACGGCGAGCGCCACCCCCTCCGCCGAGCCCGCGCACGAGACCACGCTCGAAATGCCGGTCCTCGACCTGGACCTGAGCGCCGAGGTGTCCTCGTCCGTGGCCAAGGCCGCGGAGAACACCCGCGCCGCCGCCGTCGACGGCGAGCTCAACGCCCTGGAAGAGACGGCCCGCACCGGCGCCGCCGCCGAGGCCAAGCAGCTCAAGGCCGACGCCCAGGAGAAGGCCGACGCCGAGAAGAAGGCGAAGGAGGAGGCGGACCGCAAGGCCGAGGCCGAGCGCGCCAGCCGCAGCAAGGCCCGCACCGCGCTCCAGAGCAACTCGGGTTCCTCTTCGAACGACTCCTCCTCCACGGGGTCCTCGCAGGGCAAGGGCACCGTCACGGCCCCCGCGACCGGCTCCGCCGCCGCCATCGTCAACTTCGCCCGCGCGCAGGTCGGCAAGGCGTACGTCATGGGCGGCACCGGCCCCTCCTCGTTCGACTGCTCGGGGCTGGTCCAGGCCGCGTACCGCCAGGCCGGCATCACCCTGCCGCGCATGTCGCAGGCGCAGTCCTCGGCCGGCACCTCGGTCTCCCTGAGCGCCCTCCAGCCGGGCGACATCCTGTACTGGGGCTCCAAGGGCAGCGCGTACCACGTCGCCGTCTACGTCGGCGGCGGCAAGTTCGTCGGGGCACAGAACCCCAGCACCGGCATCGTCGAGCGCTCCCTGAGCTACGACAAGCCGACGGGCGCCGTCCGCGTCCTCTGACATCTCCCCGCAGTCCCGGGCCGCTCCCGGTGACGCACGAAAGGCCGGTACTGCCCCGCTCGGGGGTGGAGTACCGGCCTTTCGGCGTCCTGGGAGCTCCCTGGGGGCTTCCTCGGGACTTCTGGAGGCTCCTGGGCGCCCAGGGGCGTGCGGGCTTCGTCCGTGCCTCGTCGGGGCGGCGTCCGGGCGGCACGGGGGAGCCGCCCCGGGACGCTCCCGCCCCGTCCCCCTCAGTCGAGGAACGTGGCCGAGGTGATCTTGTTCTTGAAGTTGAGGCTGGCGTTGCCGACGTAGCCCGGCGGGAGCGACCCGACCAGACCTTCGAGGTTCGCCTCGGTGGCCACCTTCCACGTGTACGTGTCCCGGTTCCGGTAGGACGCGGTGTCGTCGTTCGTCACCCGGTTCCGGCCGGCGCAGTCCTCCGGCCCCACGAACAGGTTGTTGAAGAAGTTCCAGTCCGAGGACATCAGGTCGAAGACGCAGCCGCCCTGGTAGGAGTTGTAGTAAAGGCCGAACTCGCTGGTTTCCAGATAGCCGTTCCTCTCCGTGTTGGCGGCGGCCGGCCCGGCTGCCGCCAGGAGAACGGCGCCCACGGATACCGCGGCGGCGCAACCGGTGACGAGTTTCTTGAGAGCCCTGCTCATGGGGCATTTCTCCATCTTCAGGGAATTGATTCCGGCCGGGATTAAACCCTCCGGACTACTCCGAGGCAAGCGGCTTCTCGGCTGATCAGGCCTCAACCACCCTGGCTCGTAACGGACTTGTCGGGCTTTCCGGCACCCGATTACCATCTCCCGCGGCCTTCCGCCCCTCCCCCGCACCTCCGTGACCTCCTCCTCCGCCGACCGCAAGGGAAACACCTCGTGCGTGTACGCGAAATATCCTCGTCACTCCTTTTGTGTCTCGCACTGACCGGATGCGGAGGCGGGGAAGTCCCGGGGAAGAGCTCCGGCGCGGGAAAGTCCGGACCTACCGCGGCCCCTTCGATCGCGGCGGGGGACGTCCCGTTCTACACGTGCATGCAGCAGCACGGAATGACCCTCTCCTACGGGGACAACGGGGCTCCGCACATAGTGGAGAAGGACGGTCCGCAGTATCCCGACGCGCAGAAGGCCTGCCTGCCGCTGCTCCCCTCACCCTCCCCCTTCCAGGCGAGCCCGCAGGAACTGGCCGCCGCGCGCAAGTCCTCCGAGTGCATGAGGCAACGGGGCATCTCCTGGTATCCGGACCCGAATCCGGTCACCGGCGAGGTACAGCAGGAGGACGGCGGCACCTCCGAGCAGTGGCAGTCGCTCAAGAGCGACCACCGCGAGGCCTACCGGACCTGCCTGCCCCGGCCCTCCTGACCCGGCGCGCGCACGGCTCAGAGCAGACCGGCCGCCAGCTTGTAACGGGCCTCGCGCTGCTTCTTGTACAGCGCGAGGGTCTCGGCCTGCTCCTCCACCAGCCGCTCCTGGTAGGCCTTCTCCACCGCCGCCCAGATGCCCACGAGGTTCACCTCGCGCTTGCAGGCGACATCGGCCTTGGCCGCGGTGACGGCTTTGGGCCCGCCGGGATCGGCTTCCAGGCCGAGCTTCTGGACGACCTCGTAGGGATCCTTCAGGCCGGTGTACCCGGACTTCTCCATGCACGCCGACCAGTTCTTCAGCACCTCGGCCACCCGCGAGTCCCCCTTGGAGCGTTCGTGCGCCTCCGAGGCCAGCCCGAACGGGAACAGCAGGTCCACGCTGTCCTTCGTCGGCGCGTACAGCTTGCGGTACGCCTCGCGCACGCACCCGCCGGCCGGCACCTTCTGCCCGCCGACGTCGATGCCGCTGTCCACGCGCGCGGCCTCTTCCTCGTTCGGGGCGTCCGGGGGCTGCGCTCCGCTCTGCTCCGCTCCCGGCCGTTCGCCGTGCATGACCAGGGCCGCGCTCTCGCTCAGCGGGGTGGCCGGGGGCTTGACCGGCCGCCCTTTGCCCGCGGTCGTGTCGTAGCCGTGGGCCGCCGCGAACACCGGATCGGCCGCCCCGAAGAGCGTCCGGTGCCGGCCCTCGGAACCCTGGGCGCCTGCCGGATCGGAGGGCCTGACCTCCTCGTACGGGAACCCGTACCGGGCCATGCACCGGGAGAGCAGCCGCTGCTGCACCTGCCCCATGCGGACCGTCTCGGCGTCGGTGTCCGTGTACGCGTCCAGGGGCAGCGAGATCGAGGCGGTGGCCGGGGCCACGGCGATCTCACCGAGTTCCGGCTCCCCGTGCGCCTCGCCCCCGTCCGGATCCGAGCAGCCGGCCAGGACGAGCGCCAGCAGGACGGCGGCCGGGAGGACGGGGCGGGGGGCGGAGCGGAGGGCGGGGCGGCAGAGCGGACGGGAGCGCATCGCGGAAGACCTGGTCACTCTGGGAGATTGAACAGCCCGGCCGGTACCGGGACAAGGTCTGCTCACCTGCTGGTCAGCCAAACTTCTTGCCTGGAAAGCAACTTGCGGGCCCGTCCCACCTCGCGGGCACCCCGTGCCGACCGGGCGAGGCCCTGCCAAGATGGCCGGGGCGAGCACGCCCGAGTCGCCCAGGAAGCGGTGATCCGTGACGAACGGCCCGTCCGACGAAGCCCCCGATGCCGGCGGCGACCCCGCCGCCCCGGCCGCCGCCGGGCTCGGACTCCTGTCCCTCGGCAGCTTGCTGCTGACCACCACCCGCCCCTGGCAGAAGCCCGGCTCCCCTCTCGCGCTCACCCTGGAGTGGGCGGCCTCGGGCAGCCTGATGCTCTGCGGCCTGGTCCTGCTGACCCGCTGCATCGGCCGGGTCCACCGCGCGGCCGAAGCCTTGCCGGAGGCCCCGTAGGACCATCGGAACCCGGTTCGGCGTGGAACCGGTCAACGACGCGGTGACGGACGCCGCAGCGAAGCGGCCGGACGTCTCCGGCACGCCGGAGGTGCGAGTCGTCCGGGCCGCTCGGCTCCCCACCGAGCGGCCCGGCCTGGAACGATCAGGCTTTGGGAGCCACCTTCGAAAGGCCGTTGATGACGCGGTCCATCGCGTCGCCGCCCGTCGGGTCGGTCAGGTTGGCCAGCATCTTCAGGGTGAACTTCATCAGCACCGGGTGGCTCAGGCCCCGCTGGGCGGCCACCTTCATGATCTTCGGGTTGCCGATGAGCTTCACGAACGCGCGGCCCAGCGTGTAATAGCCGCCGTAGGTCTCCTTCAGGACCTTCGGGTAGCTGTGCAGGGTCAGTTCGCGCAGGGCCGGGGTGGCGCGGGAGTGGGCCTGGACGATGACGTCGGCGGCGATCTGGCCCGACTCCATCGCATAGGCGATGCCCTCGCCGTTGAACGGGTTGACGAGCCCGCCCGCGTCGCCGACGAGCAGCAGCCCCTTGGTGTAGTGCGGCTGGCGGTTGAAGGCCATCGGCAGGGCCGCGCCGCGGATGGGCTGCGTCATGTTCTCGGGGGTGTAGCCCCAGTCCTCCGGCATCGAGGCGCACCAGGCCTTGAGGACCTCGCGCCAGTCCAGCTCCTTGAAGGCGGAGGAGGAGTTGAGGATGCCCAGACCGACGTTGGATGTGCCGTCGCCCATGCCGAAGATCCAGCCGTAGCCGGGCAGCAGCCGGTCCTGGGCCCCGCGCCGGTCCCAGAGCTCCAGCCAGGACTCCAGGTAGTCGTCGTCGTGGCGGGGCGAGGTGAAGTACGTCCGCACGGCCACGCCCATCGGGCGGTCCTCGCGGCGGTGCAGGCCCATCGCCAGGGAGAGCCGCGAGGAGTTGCCGTCGGCCGCGACGACCAGCGGGGCGCTGAAGGTGACCTGGGTCTTCTCCTCGCCGAGCTTCGCCGTCACCCCGGTGATGTGGCCGGTGCGGGGATCGCGTACGGGCTCGCCCACGTTGCAGCGCTCGTACAGCCGGGCGCCGGCCTTCTGCGCCTGGCGGGCCAGGGTCTCGTCGAAGTCGTCGCGCTTGCGGACGAGGCCGTAGTCGGGGAAGGAGGCGAGCTCCGGCCAGTCCAGCTGGAGCCGCTGGCCGCCGCCGATGATCCGCAGGCCCTTGTTGCGCAGCCAGCCGGCCTCCTCGGAGATGTCGATGCCCATCGACACGAGCTGCTTGGTGGCGCGCGGCGTCAGGCCGTCGCCGCAGACCTTCTCGCGCGGGAACGCCGTCTTCTCCAGGAGCAGGACGTCGAGCCCGGCCTTGGCCAGGTAGTAGGCGGTGGTCGAGCCGGCGGGACCGGCCCCGACGACGATCACGTCCGCGGAGTGCTCGGAGAGGGGCTCGGTCACGGCGGGTCTCCCGAAGGCTCGATAACTCGATAAAGGTGCCCAACGGCACAAGAACATGTGCAGTCTATGCAGCGAGAGAGATCGCGATCCGAAGGGCTGCCTTGTGACCACCTCGCCGACCCGGCCGCTCCCCGCCGTCCAGCTCCGTGTTCCCACGGACGAGGACGCGCACGCCTGGCACCGGGTCTTCCGTGACCCCGACGTCATGGAGTTCCTCGGCGGCCCCGCCGAGCTCTCCTTCTACGAAGAGATCACCGCGCGACAGCGGATGCACGACGCCCGGCTCGGCTTCTGCCTGTGGACGCTGCTGGACGAGGACGGTGAGGTCATCGGCTTCACCGGGGCGCAGCCGTGGCCGGCTTCGAAGGAGTGGGGCCCGGTGGGGGAGATCGAGATCGGCTGGAGGCTGGGTCGCGCCGCGTGGGGGAAGGGGTACGCCTACGCTGCTGCGCTGGCCACGCTGGAGCGGGTGCGGGAGGCCGGGGTTCCGGATGTGGTGGCGATGATCGACGATGCCAATGTCCGCTCGATCGCGGTGGCGGAGCGCCTGGGGATGAACCTGGCGGAGCGCTTCCCCCTCCCCGGCGGCCACCGCCACGCCCGCCGCTACACGCTGCCCCTCACCCCGGCGTGACCCCGCTGCGCGGGGCCGCCCCGCCCGGGCGCGGCCCCGGGCGGGCGCCGGCGGAGAAGGGTCCGCGGGGAGGTGTCCGCGCCAGACGGATCTACTCCTCCAGCGCGGGCGGCGAGGGCTCGTCCTCCCCGGGCGGCAGTACCTGGAGGATCTCGCCGGAGGGCGTCACGAGGTAGCGGATCTCGGTGTCGCCGTCGATTCCGGGCGGGGCGACCCGGTCGCGGAGCCGCTCCTGCCGCTCCGCCACCGAGCTGTCGGAGTCGTACCAACGGCCCTTGAGTTCGATCTGGGTGAGGCGTTCGGTCAGTTCGGTCGCGAGCGCATCGGCGTCCTCCCACTGACGAACCTGCGACTCCAGGAACTTCCGCAGTGCGGCATAGGGATGGGTGGGGTCCGCGAGCGCTACCGCAGCCGCGTCGGCCACCATCGCCTTGCGCCGGATCGTGATCGCCGCTCGCGCCAGGTGGAGCTCGCGGACGAAGTGGTCCGTCTCCTTCGTCTTTCCGCCGAGAGCCTCCTCCAGGCGGCGATAGTCGACCTTGCCGTCCTCTTCCACGAGCTCGTCGATGACCCCGCGGTGCTTCTCCAAGAACTGCTGAGAGCGGTAGAACTCGTCGTCCGCGCTCTTCAGGGCCAGTTCGATACTCGGATTGCGGCCGTCGAGCATCAGGCTGATCACGCGGGACAGCTGAGCATCGGCCGACAGCTGGTCCTTGATCCGTTCGACGTAGTGACGTTCCTCCTGGCGTCCCAGCATGGCTTCGACTTTGCGCTGGTGTGCCTGCTGTTCACGCCGGCCGACCATGTCCACCACCAGAACGGTTGCGGCGACGGCCAGCACGGGCCAGCCTGCCGCGATCGCCCCTCCGGCGGCGACAGGCTTCAGCACGGCGTGTGCTGTCGTGCCGTCGGTGCGGGAGAAGCCTCGGAATCCGGAGGTACCGACGGCCTTGACGAGCTCTGCGCCCTTGGGCAGCACCACCCGGAACAGGGTGGGGCTCTTCGGGTTGAGGGCCTCCACGATCCCGACCATCACCTGCTGGGCCGTCGCGTTCACGGGCACGGTCCGCAGTTTCGCGACCTCCGAGGCGCTGACCGGGTGGTACTCGACGGCGACCGGTGCCGCCGAGGCTTCGAGCGCCTCCCAGATCGCGGCGGACGTCGAGCCGGCGGACCGCAGCACTTCCTCGGGCACCAGAAGCCCTGCCGGAGGGAACACGGGCCGAACGCCGGCCGCTGCCGCAGCGCTTGCTGCAGTGGGCCCGCCCGAGGCCGCGCTGGTGGTGGCGGTGGCGGTGGCGGTGGTGGTGCTGCGCGAGCGCCTCCTGAGCAGCCACGCGGTGACCGGCACGGCGAGGGCGACGAAGACGGCGACCAGCTCGAGGGGGATGGATATCACGCCACGTCACGTCCTCTGACAGCCTGCAGCGGTTGGTTCACACGGCCCCCGAGCATAGCTCCGCGTCAGAAGACGCTCAGGCCCGTCAGGGTGGTGAAGCGGTCCAGGGCGGCTACGGCGGCGACCGAGTTGCCCTGGGCGTCGAGGCCCGGGCTCCATGTGGCCAGCGTGCACGCGCCGGGGACCACCGCGACGATGCCGCCGCCGACGCCGCTCTTGCCGGGCAGGCCCACCCGGTAGGCGAACTCCCCCGCCGCGTCGTACGTCCCACAGGTCAGCATCACCGCGTTGACCTGCTTGGCCTCGCTGCGGGTGAGGAGACGCGAGCCGTCCGCGCGCAGCCCGTGCCGGGCCAGGAAGCGGCCGGCGCGGGCCAGGTCGGCGCAGCTCATCTCGATGGAGCACTGCCAGAAGTAGTGATCCAGCAGCATCGGCACGGGGTTGTCTATGTTCCCGTAGGCGGCCATGAAGTGGGCCAGGGCCGCGTTGCGGTCCCCGTGTGCCTGTTCGGAGGCGGCGACCTCCGCGTCGAAGGCGACGTCCGGGTTCTGGCTCTCCTCCCGGAGGAAGCGCAGCAGTTCGCTGCTCGCGTCGCCCGTCAGCGTCTGGAGCCGGTCCGTGACGACGAGCGCGCCCGCGTTGATGAAGGGGTTGCGCGGGATGCCGTTCTCGTACTCCAGCTGCACGAGGGAGTTGAACGGGTTGCCGGAGGGTTCCCGGCCCACCCGCTCCCACAGGCTGTCGCCGCCCTCGGCGAGCGCGAGGGCCAGCGCGAAGACCTTGGTGATGGACTGCGTGGAGAACGGCGTCTGCCAGTCCCCCACGCCGAACACGTTGCCGTCGAGGTCGGCGATGGCCATCCCGAACTGCCGGGGGTCCACGGACGCCAGCGCCGGGATGTATTCGGCGGTGGTGCCGCTGCCGATCAGGGGGGCGATGTCGGTGGCGACCTGTTCCAGCAGTGCCTGGTAGTCCATCGGTCCGTCCAGTCCGTCCAGTCCGTCCAGTGCGCTCAGTGCGTCCGGTCCGCAGTCCGCAGTCCGTCTCCGGGGTCTCCCGGCCTAGTGCTTGGTGCCGCGGTGCAGGGCCACGATGCCGCCGCTCAGGTTGCGCCAGCCCACCTTGGACCAGCCGGCCTTCTGCAGCAGTGCGGCCAGCGCCGGCTGGTCGGGCCAGGCGCGGATGGAGTCGGCGAGGTAGACGTACGCGTCGGGGTTGGAGGAGACCGCGCGGGCGACCGGCGGCATCGCGCGCATCAGGTACTCGGTGTACACGGTCCGGAAGGGGGCCCAGGTGGGCTGCGAGAACTCGCAGATCACGACCTGGCCGCCGGGCTTCGTGACCCGGTGGAGCTCGCGCAGCGCGGCGTCGGTGTCCTGGACGTTGCGCAGGCCGAAGGAGATGGTGACGGTGTCGAAGGAGTCGTCCTTGAACGGCAGCTTCGTCGCGTCGCCGGCCGTCAGCGGGAGCCAGGGGTTGCGCTTCTTGCCCTCGCGGAGCATGCCGAGGGAGAAGTCGCAGGGCACGACGTACGCACCGGTCGCGGCGAAGGGCAGCGAGGACGTGGCCGTGCCGGCGGCCAGGTCGAGGACGAGCTGTCCGGGGCGCGCGCCGACCGCCTTGGCGACCTCCTTGCGCCACAGGCGGGCCTGCCCGAGGGAGAGGACGTCGTTGGTGAGGTCGTAGTTCGCCGCCACGCCGTCGAACATGGAGGCGACTTCGTGCGGCTGCTTGTCCAGGGAAGCGGTGGTCACTGGCGTGGGCCCCTCGGGTGCGGTGCGAATGGTGCGGCGAGCGGTTCGGCAGGGTCCTGCGGACCGCCCCGCCATTCTCGCAGGCCCCCCGGAACCCGCACCCGGCAGCTCACCGCCGCAGGGCCTCCGCCGGTTCGGTGCGGGAGGCTCGCCGCGCCCGGTAGAGGCCTGCCGGGCCGACGGGGAACTGGCCGCTGACGTGCCGGCGCCCGCGCCCCCGGGGCCCGGCGCGGGCCGATCTCCCCGGTGCGCTCCGGGACGGCGGCAGGCGCGGTGTTCGCGATGCCCACGGCGCCGGTGATCAGGCAGATCCCGGCCGGCACGGGGAAGAGCCGGGAATCCGGGAAATCGGGCCCGGACTGCACCGAGCTCAGCGACGACGGTGGAGCAGCCTGCCGCCGATGACCGTGGCCACACAGCTCGTCGGGCCCTCCACCAGCAGCTCCGCCGGACCGGACACCGCGTACACCGCGAACCGTGCCGGGGCGCCCGGCTCCAGGACCCCGTGGAACGCCTCCTCGGCCGCGGTCCGGCCGGCGAGCGGGTCCAGGGAGGCCGGGCCCTCGTAGGGGGCGGGCGGGACGATGGTGAGCCCGGAGCGGACCACGGCCGTCCGGACGGCCGGGCTGCTGAAGCGGCCGGCCACCGCGACCACCCCGCGGGCGAGCAGCTTCTGCGTACCGCGCCGCGCGCTGTTGCCCCAGCGCGGCTCCGTCAGCTTCAGGTCCGCCAACGCCTCGGCGCCGCTGATCGGTTCGGCCCCGAGCTCGGTGATCTCGTACGGGTCGTCCGGGTAGTACGTGCGCTCCAGCAGCTCGTCGCCGCCGCGCACCAGCAGCCCCGGGGTCAGCACCCCGGGCCAGCTGCGGGCGCGCGCGTGCGGATAGGCCGCGGCGAGCTCCTCGTACGGGCCCACCCGGGCGATGCGGTCGCCCTCGACCAGCACCGCGCCGCCGGGCAGCGGAGCGGGTCCCGGTCCGGGTCCGGTGGCGGCCCCCGTGACGAGGAGCTCGGCGGTGTGGATCGTCAGCACGGGCGCTCAGTTCGAGGAGATGAGCTTCAGCTCGGGGTGGGCCGTACCGCCCTCGATGGCGGTCGAGGAGATGTGCGAGACCACGCGGTCGTCGACCGGGTCGTTCGCCGGGTCCTCGTGCACGAGGAGGTGCTCGTACGTCGTGGCGCGCTGCGCCGGGACGCGGCCCGCCTTGCGGATGAGGTCGATGATCTCCATGCGGTTGGAGCGGTGCTTGGCACCGGCGGAGGAGACCACGTTCTCCTCCAGCATGATCGAACCGAGGTCGTCGGCGCCGTAGTGCAGGGAGAGCTGTCCCGCCTCCTTGCCGACGGTGAGCCAGGAGCCCTGGATGTGGGCGATGTTGTCGAGGAAGAGCCGCGCGATGGCGATCATGCGCAGGTACTCGAAGACGGTCGCCTGGGTCCGGCCCTTGAGGTGGTTGTTCTCGGGCTGGTAGGTGTACGGGATGAAGGCGCGGAAGCCGCCCGTGCGGTCCTGCGTGTCCCGGATCATCGCGATGTGCTCGATGCGCTCGGCGTTGGTCTCGCCGGTGCCCATCAGCATGGTGGAGGTGGATTCCACGCCCAGCTTGTGGGCGATCTCCATGATCTCCAGCCAGCGCTCGCCGGACTCCTTGAGCGGGGCGATCGCCTTGCGCGGCCGCTCCGGGAGCAGCTCGGCGCCGGCGCCCGCGAAGGAGTCGAGACCGGCGGCGTGGATGCGCTGGATGGCCTCCTGCGCCGACACCTTGGAGATCCGGGCCATGTGCTCGACCTCGGACGCGCCGAGGGAGTGGATGACCAGCTGCGGGAAGGCCTGCTTGATGGCGGAGAAGTGGTGCTCGTAGTACTCGACGCCGTAGTCCGGGTGGTGGCCGCCCTGGAACATGATCTGCGTGCCGCCCAGCTCGACGGTCTCCGCGCAGCGGCGCAGGATGTCGTCGAGGTCGCGGGACCAGCCCTTCTTCGCGTCCTTGGGGGCCGCGTAGAAGGCACAGAACTTGCACGCCGTCACGCACACGTTGGTGTAGTTGATGTTGCGCTCGATGATGTACGTCGCGATGTGCTCGGTACCGGCGTAGCGCAGCCGGCGGGCCGCGTCGGCTGCCTGGCCGAGGGCGTGCAGCGGCGCGTGGCGGTAGAGGTCGAGCGCCTCTTCCTTGGTGATCCGGCCCCCGCCGGCGGCTCGGTCGAGGACTGACTGGAGAGCGGCCTGGTCGGTCACCGGTGCGTCACCTTTCGGCTGGGTCGTTCGGCTGTGTCAAGATTCCGGACCGATCCAGCCTACGCCAGCCGCCCCTTCCGCCGCCCTGGCCCCCTACCGGTGCGTACGGGGTTCCTGCTCGGAGGCACTCGGAGGCGTTCAGAGGCCCGCCGCGGTGCCGAGGCCGAGTCCCGCCCAGACCACCCCCGCGAGGGCGCCGCCCGCCATGAACGGGCCGAAGGGGATCGGGCTGGTGCGGTCCGCCCGGCGCAGGGCGATCAGGGCGAGGCCGTGCGCGGCGCCCCCGAGGAACGCGGCGAAGGTGCCGGCGAACACCACGGGCCACCCGTACCAGCCGAGCACCTGCCCCACGACGAGCGCGAGTTTGACGTCGCCGAAGCCCATGCCGCGGGGGTTGATGAAGAAGAGGAGGAGGTAGACGCCGCCGAGGACGAGCCCGCCGAGCAGGGCGCGCGTCCAGGAGCCGCCGGCTCCCCCGGCGAGGGCGGCCGGCCCGAGGGCCGCGGCGGTCCCGGCGGCCAGCGGGAGGGTCAGTACGTCGGGCAGCCGGTGCACGGCCCGGTCCACGAGGCAGAGCAGCACGGTGAAGGGCGCCAGCAGCAGCCAGACGGCCAGCTCGGGCCGCGCCCCCACCCCGGCCCCGAGCGCGAGGCACACCAGGGTGGTGGCCAGCACGGCTCCCCCGGAGGGCGCGTAGCCCCGGCGGCGGCCGATGGCGGGTCCGGGTCCGGACGGGCACCGGGGACACACCGCGCGGCCCAGCCAGCCGCGGGCCGGGCCGGTCAGCGGATGCCCGGCCGGACAGGCCGAGCGCCAGGGCAGGCCCGCCTCGACCGAGAGCCGGTAGACGGCGCGGGGCAGGAGGAGGCCTGCCAGCGCGCCCCAGAGGATGACCCCGGCCACGAACCCCGCGATGCCCATGCCAGCTCTCGCCCCCGCCCCCGCCCTGCCGCGTCTTGGCGATGGACGGTAGCAGGGGTGGTTGTCCCCTTACCGGCCCTTCCGCCGTTCCCCGGGCTCCGTCCGGACCCGGTCCGCGCACGCCGGACGGGCTGGAGGATCAGGCCGCCGCCGCACCCGCCGAGCCGGCCGGTTCGAAGCCGGCGAGCATCTGCTCCAGCGCCTGCTGGTCCGGGCCGACGAAGGGGTCGAGGCCCGGGGCGAGGCTCACCGTGTCGATCATCCGGGTGATGAGCCCGATCCCGGCGGCCGGCGGCAGGTGGGTGGAGAGCACGAGCTCGGGATCCATCTCCTTGACCGGCCGGACCGTGCCGAGGAACTTCTCCCGGTCGGCGACGGACGCCCAGGGACTGTCCACCGAGGCCCAGAACAGCTGGGCGGCCCGCAGGTCCTCGGGCCCCACCGCCGCCGCGTCGCCGCCGGCCGCGAGGTCGCCGTCCGGGAGGGGGGCGCCGAAGCAGTCGGAGCTGAAGCAGGCCCGCGACCGGTCGTCGTAGAAGCCCACGGTCGCGGGGTTGTCGAAGAGGGGCGGCCGGAAGGCGGTGAGCGAGCGGTCCCCCACGTCGAGCCGCTGGCCGGGGTTGAGGAAGTGGACCCGGTCCATCGGCAGCGGGCACTCCGTGCTCATCTCGCCCGCGCCGAGGAAGGTGGTCACCACACGGGCCCCGGGGGCGGCCTCCAGCAGGGCGAAGATCCCGCCGGTGTGGTCCCGGTCCGGATGCGTCAGCCAGATCCACCGCACGTCGGCGGGGTCGATGGCCCCGGAGAGGGTCGTCAGGAAGTCCCGGTCCGGCAGGCCGAGGCCCGTGTCGACGACCACGGGCTCCCGGGCGTGCAGGACGAAGGCGTTGACCGGGATGAAACCGACTCCGGGTACTTCGAGGGCGTCTCCGAGGACCGTGATGTCCCGGCCGACTGTGCGTGTGGTCATGGCGGAGCTCCGATGGCCCCCTGGGTGAGCCCGCTCGCGACCGCCACCCGCCCTCTCCATCGTGTCCCCGGGCGGGCCCGAGCGCATGCCCGGGCACCGGGCGGTGGAAAGGGAACGCATTCCCGGTAAACAGCGGGCATTCACCGTTGGGCCCCTTCCGCTCCGCGGAAAGGCGAATACCCCATAAGCCCCGCTAATGCCCCGGCACGCCCACCGGCAGGAGCTCCACGTTCACATCGGGCGCATAGCCCGTGGTGAGTCCCGTCCGCCGCGCGAATTCCCGTACGCCGGCCAGTTGGTCGGGGCCGAAGCGGAAGTCGAGCGTCGTGAAGTAGCGCTCCAGGAGTTCCGCGTCGAAGGCCTCCCAGCGGGCCGCCTGCTCGGCCACCTTGCCGACCTCCTCCAGGGAGACGTCCCGGGAGGCGAGGAAGGCCTCGTGGACCTTGCGCACGACCTCCGGCTCACGTTCCAGGTACTCCTTGCGGGCGGCCCAGACGGCGAAGACGAAGGGCAGCCCGGTCCACTCCTTCCACATCGCCCCCAGGTCGTGGACGGTGAGCCCGAGCCGGGGCGCGTCGTGCAGCGAGGCCCGCAGCGCGGCGTCGCCGATCAGCACCGCCGCGTCCGCCTCCTGCATCATCAGACCCAGGTCGGGCGGGCAGGTGTAGTAGTCGGGCCGCACGTCGTACTTCTCCGCGAGCAGCAGCTGGGCCAGGCGTACGGACGTTCTCGAGGTGGACCCCAGAGCGACGCGGGCACCGTCCAGCTGGTCCAGGGGGACCTGCGAGACGATCACACAGGACATGACGGGGCCGTCGCAGCCGACCGCGAGGTCGGGGAAGGCAACGAGCTCGTCCGCGTTGCGCAGGAACTCCACGAGGGTGATGGGGCCGATGTCCAGGCCGCCCTGGACGAGGCTCGCGCTGAGCTTCTCAGGGGTGTCCTTGGTCAGCTCCAGGTCCAGCAGCGTGCCGGTTCTGGCCAGCCCCCAGTAGAGGGGGAGGCAGTTCAGGAACTGAATGTGGCCGACACGGGGCCGGCTGCGATAGGCGTCCACATCGCGAGACTAGCCCCCGCATCTCCGTCAGCCGTCTGGCGGGTCTCAAACGTCCGAGTGACGTGATCTTTCCCTCTGGTCTCGGCCGGGAGGTGCGTGCTAGGCTCGACGCAAGTTGCAGTTTGGTTTCCCTTGCAGTACGAGGCCTGCGGAGAATGTGACCCGCAGGCTTTTGTAGTTTTCAGACTTCTTAGCAGGTTCTGGAGCAGGGCGACCCTTTGGCCCATAGGAGGGCTCATGGCTACCGGAACCGTCAAGTGGTTCAACGCTGAAAAGGGCTTCGGCTTCATCGCCCAGGACGGCGGCGGCCCGGATGTCTTCGTCCACTACTCCGCGATCAACGCCGCCGGCTTCCGCTCCCTTGAGGAGAACCAGCTGGTGAACTTCGACGTCACCCAGGGTCCGAAGGGCCCGCAGGCGGAGAACGTCACCCCGGCCTAGTCGCCTGGGCCAACCAATCGCGGTTGGATATGCAGTACCCAAGGAGCCCTGTCTTCTCTGTGCGAGCAGAGTCGACGGGGCTCCTGCCTTTTTTCTGTGCCTTTGCCCCGGCCCGCAGGACGGGACCACCTGGAGGGGCACACCGGCGTGCCGGAGCCCCCCGCCGAGTTCGGCGGGGGGCTCCGGCACGTCTTCCGGGGCCCAGGTCCCGGTACCGGCTAGCTCTTCCGGGTCGGCTGTTCGGTCGCCGGGGGCTCGGTGACGGGCGGCTCGGTGACCGGGGGCTCGGTGACCGGGGGCTCGGTGACGGTGATCTCCAGGAAGAGGACCGCCTGGTCCGAGATCCGCACGCGGAGCGTGTAGGTGCCCGCGGCGACGCCGGTGGTGGACAGTTCCGGCAGGGCGATCTTGCCGTCCGCCCCGGTGGCCGGGAGCGCCAGCTCCGTCAGCTTCTTGCCGTCCTTGTCCAGGAAGTACGGGGTCTCCCCCGCCTTCGCCGGGTCCGCGGGGACCCACTTCCCGTCCGCGGTCCTGGTGCCGAGTCCTGCCGTGGCCTTGGCCCCGGCGACCGGCTTGTCCTTCGCCGTCGCCAGGAACTGCACGCCCTTGATCCCGGTCCCGGCCACCGCGGTGAGCGGCTTGCCGGCGTTCGCGTCGCTGCGGACGATCTGGTCCGCCTCCGGAACGGGCACCGGCTTGGCCGGGGTGACCTTGCCGTTGATCCGCACGGAGACCTCGGAGGAGGCGGCGTACCCGGAGGCGCGCACGGTGAAGGCGCCCTCCTTGCGGCCCGCCTTCAGCTTCGGGACCCGGACCAGGCCCTTGGCGTTGGTGCGCAGGACCGCGAAGTCCTTGCCGTCGGCCGCGAAGACGGTGTGGCCGGTGGTGTCGTCGTCGATGGAGATCACGATCACCTGGTCGACGGCCGGCATGCCGTCGGTCAGCACCGCCTTGATGAGCGGAGTGCGCGCGAACTCGGTCCCGGCCTCGGCCGTGAGCTCCTGCGTGCCGATCCGGACCAGCTTGTCCAGGGTCGGCTTCGGCGTGGGAGTCGGGGTGGGCGTCGGCGGGACGGGCGGAGTCGGCGTGGGGGTCGGCGTCGGGGGCGGCACGGGCGCCGGCGGGGCGGGCGGCGTCGGCAGGGTCGGCGGGTTCGGCGTCGGGTAGTTCCCGGACGGCGGGTTCGGCACCGGGGTCGCGCCCTGGCCGGCCTGGTACTGGCGCATGTAGCCGAGCACGGTGTTCACGTACTCGCGCGACCTGTTGTAGCTGAGGATCGCCTTGTCGAGGTCGCCCGCGTCGGTGAGGTTGCGCTGGCCCGCGCAGAGGTAGAGGCCGGCACCCAGGGCGGCGTCGTAGATGTTGTTCGGGTCGCGCTTGCTGTCGGCGTTGCCGTCGGCGCCCCAGGTCGACCAGGTGGACGGGATGAACTGCATCGGGCCGACCGCGCGGTCGTACTCGGTGTCCGCGTCCCACTCGCCCTTGTCGGTGTCCTTGATCTCGGCGAAGCCGTTGCCGTCCAGGCGCGGCCCGCGGATCGGCTTCTCGGTGTACCCGTCCGCCTTGAGCCCGTAGCCGGAGGCGTGCACGGATTCCACCCTGCCTATGCCCGCGAGCAGTTGCCAGGGCAGGTGGCAGCCGGGGAGGGCCGCGGCCACCGAGATCTCGGCACGCTTGTAGGCGTCGAGGGCGGTCGCGGGTATGCCGGCGGTGGCCCCGCCCGGGCTGGCGGCGCCGGGGGGCGCGGGCGGCGGGTCGGCGACCAGGTCCGGGAGGTCCAGCCGGGCGTCACCGCGATCGGTGGCCTGGGGGCTGTCGGGGGTCGGCTCTGCTTCCCCGGCGCCCGCGATCGGTGTGTTGGTCACGACCGCGGCAGTGGTCAGGCTGGCCGCGAGGGCGGCCGTGCACATGACTTTGCGCGAGGTGTTGACGAGGTGACGGTGAAGTGGCTTCACAGTGCGGCGATCCCCCCAGAGCGGCGGCCGATCCGGGCCACCGTAAAACGTAAAAAGTCGTATAACGCTCCGCGCGCCCCGAACATCTTCGCGCAGACGGCCGATCGGGCCGTGGAGGTCAACTGTCTATCAGTTCTTCGCGCGCGACTCACCGCCGCCCCAAGAGATGTGTCCCACCCTTCGCCCGGCCTTCACAGGACCTTGCCCCGAAACGGACAAAGGACCTAGGTCCCTGCCGGATTCGCACCAATGGCACATATTTGAGCGCTCTATGATCTTTATCCTTGGGGGATGGCAAGGAGCAAGAAGGATCAGCAGCGCGAGGCCCGGATACGGATGCGCGAGGAGCGCGAGGCCCGGGCCCGCCGCGAGAAGCGGCGCGGGCGCGTGCTGATGGGCGGCGCGCTGGTCGCCGTACTGGCCCTCGCGGTCGGCATCGGGATGTACGCGGCGAAGTCCTCGGACTCCGTCGACGAGGGGGCCGGCAAGCCCTTCGTCCAGCCGGCCCACACCACCGGCGAGGACGGGATCGCGATCCCCTACGGCAAGGCCGACGCGAAGAACGTCCTCTCCGTCTGGCTCGACCCGCGCTGCCCCTACTGCGCGGGCGTCGAGATCGGTCTCGGGAAGACCGTCAAGGAGCAGGCGGAAGCGGGCACGTACCGCGTCGAGTACCACTTCGCCACCTTCCTGGACAAGGCGCTCGGCGGCGGCAAGGGCTCCAAGCGGGCGGTCAACGCGCTGGGGGCGGCGGTGAACGAGAGCCCGGAGAAGTTCATGGAGTACCTCCAGGTGCTCTACGAGAACCACCCGGAGAAGGAAACGGACGACACCTTCGGCTCCACCGCCACCCTGCTGGACCTCGCGGACCAGGTCCCGGGCCTGCGGACGCCCGCCTTCAACCAGGCGGTCAAGGAACTCACCTACATGCCGTGGGTCGAAAAGGTCGGCCAGGCCTTCTACGACCAGGACATGAAGGGCACTCCGGACGTCTCCGTCAACGGCACGAAGCTCACGGTGAACTCCGGCAAGGGGATCGACTCGATCACCCCGGACGAATTCAAGAAGCTGATCGCCGACAACCTGACGTAGCCGTTCCTCCGGGCACGCGTGCCCGACGAGACGACCGAAGCCGATGGAAGGTAATTGCCTCGACAGCGTCCGGCAACTCCCGGCAAACTGGCGGCCCGTGACGAGCAGTGAGCTGTGGACCCGAGCGACCGCCGACCGCTACGACGCCGAGGAGGCCGAGACGTCCTCGGCCGCCGCCCTCGGACCGGCCCTCGCCTTCCTCGCCGAGCTCGCCGGCGACGGCCGGGCACTGGAGTTCGCCATCGGGACCGGACGCGTGGGCGTCCCGCTCCGGGAACGCGGCGTGCCGGTGGTGGGCATCGAGCTCTCCGAGCACATGGCAGCGGTCCTGCGGCGCAAGATCGACGAGGACACCCTCCCGGTGGTCATCGGGGACATGGCCGCCACCGTCGTTCCCGGCGGGTTCACCCTGGTCTATCTCGTCTACAACACCATCACGAACCTGCTCACGCAGGACGAGCAGGTCGAGTGCTTCCGCAACGCAGCGCGCCACCTGGAGCCCGGCGGCCGCTTCGTCATCGAGCTGGGCGTACCGCCGCTGCGGCTCCTGCCGCCCGGCCAGGTCGCCGTGCCGTTCGACGTCTCCGAGCAGCATCTCGGCTTCGACACCTTCGACCTCGTCGAGCAGATGCTCGTCTCGCACCACTTCACCCGTGAGGGCGGCGGCGACGGCGACGAGGGCCGCTACCGCCGCGACAACTCCCGGCACCGCTACGCCTGGCCGGCCGAGCTCGACCTGATGGCCCGCATCGCCGGGCTCGAACGGGAGCTCCGCGTCGCGGACTGGGACGGAACGCCGTTCACCCAGGACTCCGCGAAGCACATCTCCGTCTGGCGCAAGCCGGCCTGAGTCCGCCCACGGGGCCTCCCGGCCGCTTCCCCGGGGGATTGCGGAACCCCGGCGCAGCCACCACCCCACCCGCAGCCCCTACCCCCCGTACAGTTCCTCGATCTCCGTCGCGTACCGCTCCGCGACCGCGCGGCGGCGGAGCTTCAGGGTCGGGGTGAGGGTGCCGGACTCTACGGTGAACTCCCCCGGCAGGATCCGGAAGGCGCGGACGCGGGCCGGGCGGGAGACCGTGGCGTTGGCCGCCTCGACCGCTTCCGCGACGAGGGCCCGTACCGCCGGGTGGTCGCCGGGGGCGGCGGGGTCCAGGGTCACCGACTCGCGGGCGGCCCAGGCGGCGATCTCCTCCCCGTCCAGGGTGATCAGGGCGACCGGGTGGGGGCGGCGGTCGCCGATCATGACCGCGCGGGAGACATAGCGCGAGCGCTGGACGGCGAACTCCAGCTCGGTCGGGGTGATGTTCTTGCCCGCCGAGGTGATGATGAGCTCCTTCTTACGGCCGGTGATGGAGAGATAGCCGTCCGGGTCGACCTCGCCCAGGTCACCGGTGTGCAGCCAGCCTTCCCCGTCCAGTGCCTCGGCCGTCGCCGTGTCGTTGGCGTGGTAGCCGGGGAAGACCATCGGGCCCCGGGCCAGGACCTCCCCGTCCTCGGCGATGCGGACCTCGCAGCCGGCGATGGGGCGGCCCACCGATCCGTAGCGGACCCCGTCCGGGTGATTGAGGCTGATGACCCCGCCCGACTCCGTCATGCCGTAGCCCTCGAAGACGGCGATCCCGCAGGCCCGCAGGAAGTCGAGGGTGGCCGGGGCGATCGGGGCGCCGCCCGTCAGCGCCCACTTCAGGCGGCCCCCGAAGGCGCCCCTGACCAGGGAGTACAAGGATGTCTCGGCCGCGTCGTAGGCCTCCTGGTCCTCGGCCGGCAGGCGGCCTTCGGCGGCCAGCAGACCGAGCCGGACGGCCTCCGCGAAGCGGGCGCCGCCGCCCTCCTGGGACTCCGCGAGGGAGAGGACCACCGAGTGGAGCTTCTCGAACAGGCGGGGTACGGAGGGCAGATGGGTCGGTCGGGCCTCGGCGAGCTCGCCGATGACGTCCTCGATGCGGCCGCCGAAGTAGCAGAGCTCCCCGCCCTCCAGGAGGGTGGTGAACTGGATCAGCTGGGCCAGCAGGTGGGCCAGGGGGAGGTAGAGGTACGTGGAGTCCCCCGGGCCGCCCTTGATCAGGGGGAGGGTGGCGTCCTGGATGGCGCCGAGGTTGGCGTGCGTGAGGCGGCAGCCCTTGGGCAGGCCGGTGGTGCCCGAGGTGTAGACGATGGAGGCGTCGGCCGCGGGGTCCACCGCCGCGGCGCGGGCGAGGAGTCCGGCTTCCGTCGCCGGGGCGGGGCGGGCGCGCAGCCCGTCCATCTCCACCACCGCACGCAGCGCGGGGAGCTTCGGGCGCAGCGCCTCCACCCGGGCCGCCTGCGCGGCGTCGTCGCAGACGACCACCACGGACTCGGAGTCCGACAGCACCCAGGCGAGCTCCTCCTCCCCGGCCGTCGGGTACACCGGCACGAGGACGGCCCCCGCGGCCAGGACCCCGAAGTGGGTGTACGTCCACTCCGGCCGGGTCTCCGCGAGCACCGCCACGCGCTCACCGGGGGCGACCCCCAGGCCGAGCAGGGCGCGCCCGGACTCCCTCACGCGGAGCCGCAGTTGCCCGTAGGAGACGGTCGACCAGCCGCCCTCCCCGTTCTTGTGGCGGAGCGCGGTCTCGGCCGGGTACCGCTCGCCCGTCCACTCCGTGAACACCGCCAGCGTGCGCGGGCGCAGGGCTCCGTCCGTCCCGTCCGTCCCGTCCGTCTCGCGCTCCCGGTCCATCGGGTCCATCGGGTCCATAGGGCTCGCCTCCCCCTCGGTGGTACCGAAGACGCTAGGCACCGGGGAGGCGTCCGCGGCATGACCGGAAGCGTCACCCCCGCTGACCTCAGCGCTCATTGCGGCTACCGTCGGACCCATGGGGAGGCGGACGGTCACCGTGCACCACGTGCGCGCCGTGCTCGCGGGGGCGCGCGGCAGCGGGCTCGACACCGTGCCGCTGCTCCAGGAGGCGCAGATCCCGCCCCTGCTGCTGGGCGACGACCGGGCACGGGTCACGCCCGCGCAGTTCGCGCGGCTGTTCAGGGCGCTGTACCGGGCCACGCAGGACGAGTTCCTGGGCCTGTCCACCGTCCCCAGCCGGCCGGGGACCTTCGCGATGATGTGCAGGGCCTCCCTGGGGTGCCGCGATCTCGGTGCCGCGGTGGAGCGCTCCGCGATCTTCTACGGGCTGTTCCCGGGGGGACCGGAGCTGGCGCTCGACGTCGAGGGCGGGCAGGCGTGGTTCGCGGTGCGGAACGAGTTCGCACGGGACGAGGAGCGCTTCCTCACCGAGTGCGTGCTCGCCATCTGGCACCGGCTGAGCAGCTGGCTGATCGGCCGGCGCATTCCCCTGGCCTACGCCTCCTTCGCGTATCCGGCGCCCCCGCACGAGGCGGAGTACGAGTTGCTCTTCGACTGCCCGGTCCGCTTCGGCGAGGCGCGCACGGGCGCGGCCGTGGCCTTCGACGCGCACTGGCTGACGGCCCCGCTGATACGGGACGAGGCCGCGCTCGACGCGATGCTCCGGCGGGCCCCGTTCGACCTCCTGTCCCGGCCGGCGTACGGGACCACGGTCGCGGAGCAGGTCCGCCGGACCCTCACCCAGGCCCTGCGCGGCTCACCACGGCTGCCGGAACTGGGCGAGGTGGCCGGGCGATTGGCGGTGTCCCCGGCGACGCTGCGGCGGCGGCTCCAGCAGGAGGGCACGTCCTTCCAGCAGCTGAAGGACCACGTGCGGCGCGATGCGGCGATCGCCGGCCTGGCGGAGAGCCGCGAACCCATCGCGGAGCTGGCGGCCCGCCTGGGCTTCTCGGAGGACACGGCCTTCCACCGCGCCTTCCGCCGCTGGACGGGCACGACCCCGGGGGCGTACCGCATCGCGTCGGGGAGCTAGAAGCGCACCGCGACCCCGCGTCCCCGCACGAACTGGGAGTCGCTGGCAGAGCGGAACACCGTGGTCTCGGGTGACGTCAAGATCTACGACCCGCGCGACCTCTCGTACAAGCCCTTCGCGGGCGCCACGCTCACACGCCGGATCGGCACCGTCGCCACGCCGGTCACCGCCGACGCCGAGGGACACTTCGCGTCCAAGGTCACGCTCACCGGCAACGAGCCCGTCTTGGAGGACAGCTGGCGGTACGGGGTGTACCACGTACTCGGCCCGCCGTCTCTTTCGGATCCTGCCTGACCGGCAGGATCCGAAAGAGCGGGCCTAGGCCAACCCCATCAGCTCCAGCACCCGGCGTACCGCCTCGATGATCGGCAGCCCGACCTCGCCCGCGAGCGTCGCGATGCCGAGTACGGCCATCAGCGCCCCGTGCCGCGCCTCCGGGGCGCTCTCCTCGGAGACGATCACCGGCAGGTTGGTGTCGATGGTCCCCGCGCCGGCCGGGGTGACCTGGGCGCGAAGCTCCATGAGCAGCTCCGCCAGCTGCCGGATCGCTTCCTGGGAGGTGGCGGGCGCCGCCTGCTGGGCGATCGTCGGGGACTGGCTCTTGACGATGCCGATGTTGCCCCGGCCTCCGTGCATGGTGACCCGGTCGCCGTACTGGGTGCCGCCGTCCCCGCCGTTGTCCGTCACTTCAGGATCCCCTTGTTTCCGTTGCCGCCGTTGATGTTGACGGTGTCGCCGAAGTGGTAGTCCCCGAGCTTCACCTGCAGTTGCTGCACGTAGACCGAAAACTCCCTCTCGGGATGTTCGATGGCATCGACGATGCTCCGCACCAACCGGCGCAGCTCGTCGCGATGCGTCAGCGTCACCACCGCGGCGGGCGCACCGGAGGTCTCCACGGCCATGGCGAACACGTCCGGCCTGGTCAGCCTCCGCACGAGAAGCGCGACCAGGAAGATCATCACCACGGCGAGGATCAACCGCGCTCCGTCCGGGAGGCCCCTGAGCAGGCTGAGCACCACGACGACGACCATCCACTGCGCGAACTGGAGCAGCGCTTTCGTCCGATTGGGTCTGAGTACGAAGCTCCGTACCCGGACGACGTTGTGCAGCGGGTAGACGGCCTCCCCCACCCAGAGGAGGCGCCGGCTGACCCGCAGCGTGACACCGAATTCGTCGACCTCCTGGTTCCACCCCGGCGCCCCCGGCTCCGGAGGCCGCGCGGGCGCCGGCGACGGCCGTACGGGAGGTACCACCGGTGGCTGCGGCGGCTGCGGCTGCGGCGGCTCGGACGGCGGCGCGGTCACGTCTTCACCACGCCCGTGTTGCCCACGCCGCCGTAGATGTTCACGCTGTCGCCGAGGTGGTAGCTCTTCAGGTTCAGCTCCACCTTCTCCATCCGGATGGAGAACTCCGCCTCCGGGTGGTCGATGGCGTGCACCAGGTGCTGGACGACCACGTCCAGTTGGCTTTCGTCCTCCATCGTCACCAGCGCGATGGACGCGCTGGCCACCTCGACGACCATGGCGTGCACGTCCGGCCTGCTCAGCCGGTAGACGAGCTGCGCGAGCAGGAACATCCCCACGATGACCTCGACGCCCACCAGGGTCTCCGCGGTGGAGTCCCTCTCCTCGTAGCCTCCGTACGAAGAGCTCGGGCTCTCCTCGATGAAGAACGCGAGCAGGATGTAGGCCACGAACAGGACGCCCGCCCACTTCACGAACTGGACGACGGCCCTCCCCCGGTCGGGCGTCAGCACGGTGGTCTGCACCCGGACGATGTTGTGCAGCGGATAGGCGGCCCGCCCCACCCACAGCAGCCGCCGGCTGATCCGCAGGTGGACGCCGCGCGCCCCCGCCCCGCGGGGCAGCGGCGGCAGCGGAGGTCCCTGCGGCGGCCGCGGCGACTGCGGTGCCTGCGAAGGCGGCTGCGCGGGCGGCTGCGCGGGCAGCTCCACGGCCGGCTGTGACGGTGGCTGCTGTGGTGGTGGCGGTGCGGTGGCCCCGTTCGATTCCATAAGTCCCCCAGTCGACCGCACAGTTGTGTGACTGCACGGGGAACCATTAAGCACCGGGACCCCTCATGGTGTGAGCATCAATTATTCGCCAACTCATAGATAAATAAGGCCTGTTGGGGCCAGAGTGCCTCATGGGGACCATGGGGCCGTCGAGCCGTCGCGGCCGATCTCGCCGGCGTACGCGTACAGCGCCCGGCCGGGCCGGGCCGCGCCGGCCACGGCACGGATGCGGCGCCGGGTCAGGAAAGGTGAGCTGTGCGGTCAGCGACGTTCCTACCGGTCGGTCACTACCTTCTCCTCACCTACCACCCCCACCCGGACCCTTGGGAGAGCCGCCCCATGCGTATCCGAAGCTCAGCACTGGCCGCAGTGGCCGCCCTGGCCCTCTCGGCCGCGATCCCCACGACCGCCGCCCGGGCCCAGGCCGCCGAGGAGGCCGCCGCCCGCCCCGGCGACATCGTCAGCAGCGCGCCGTCCGCGTTCCACCCGCTGCCCGGCCAGCCCACCCACACCAAGGCCTGGAAGATCCACTACAACTCGACGACCGCCGACGGAGCCCCGAACGTCGTCTCCGGCACCGTCATCGTCCCGCAGGACGGCCGCACCGGCCCGCGTCCCCTCATCACCTACGCCGTCGGAACCGTCGGCATGGGCGACTCCTGCGCCCCGAGCAACAACCTCCCGTACGGCACCTCCATGGAGGCCAACCTCATCCAGCAGCTCACCCTGCGCGGCTGGGCCGTCGTCGTCACCGACTACGAGGGCCTCGGCACCCCCGGCGTGCACACCTACACCGTCGGCCCCTCCGCAGGCCACGCCGTGCTCGACGCCGCCCGCGCGGCCACCCGCCTCCCCGAGGCCGGGCTGTCCGACTGGACGCCCGTCGGCATCATGGGGTACTCCCAGGGCGGCCAGGCGAGCAGCTGGGCCGCCGAGCTGCAGGGCTCGTACGCACCGGAGTTGCAGGTCAAGGGCACCGTGACGGGCGGCGTCCCGGCCGATCTGCTGAAGGTGGCCGACTTCAACAACGGCTCCTACGGCTCCGGCCTCATCTTCATGGCCGCCGCCGGCCAGGACGCTGCCTTCCCGGAGCTGAAGCTCGACTCCTACCTCAACCCGGCCGGGAAGCTCCTCGTGGGCGCCATGAAGGACAACTGCGTGGCCATCGACGCCATCGCCGGCTCCTTCAAGCGGATCTCCGACCTGACCACGCGCAACCCCCTCGCGCAGCCGGACTGGCAGGCCCGCCTGAACCAGAGCAGGCTCGGGCGCACCGCCCCGGCCGCCCCCGTGTACCAGTACCACGCGCTCGGCGACGAGCTCATCCCGTACGCGGTCGGGAGCCGGCTGCGCTCCGACTGGTGCGCGCGGGGCACGAACCTGGAATTCGACACCATCTGGATCGGCGAGCACGTGAGCGGCGTCATCACCCAGTCCCTGGCGGCGGGCAACTGGCTCGCGGACCGCTTCGCGGGCCGCGCGCCGCGCCCCAACTGCTGACCTGACACTCCTCCTCCCGCCCCGCCGGTCTCAGTCCTCGGCGGGGCAGGAGCGCGTCCCGGAGGGCAGCCGGCCGTCGATCAGGAAGTGGTCCACGTAGCCCTGCACGCAGCGCGAGGCGACGTACCCGGTGTGCCCGTCGCCCTTGTAGTCCAGGACCACGGTGTTGCCGAGCCGCTTCGCCGTCTCCTCCGTCCACTCGTACGGGGTGGCCGGGTCTCCGCGCGTACCGACGAGCAGCATGCGCGGGATGCCGGGCGGGCGGTCGATCCTGCGGATGAAATCGGTGCCGGCGGGGCGCCCGTAGCAGGCCAGCACCGTCATCAGCTGGCGCGGCCCGAAGATCGGCGAGGCGGCGAGGAAGACCGGCCGGAGCTCCGCCAACTCCCGCGCGATGTCCGCCGGGGAGGCCTGGTCGTCGCCGCGGTCCGGGTCGTCGGCGCAGTTCACGGCGACGAGCGCGGCGGTGGCGTTGTCGGCGGGCACCGCGGGCAGGGCGGCGGCGTCGGGCACCTCCCCGGTCGGCCGCGGGGGCGGGGGAGGTTCGTCCGGGCCGCCGAGCTGCATCAGCCCCACGGGGTCGCCCCTGCGCTCGACCAGCGCGAGCGCGTCCGCGAGGTCGGGCCAGGTCTTCCGCGCATACAGGGCGGTCCCGATGGCCTCGGCCACGTCCTGCCCGGTGAAGCGCACTCCGCCCTCGCCCGTCAGCGGCGCCGCGTCCAGACGGGTGACGAGGGCCTGGACCTTCGCCCTGGCGGTACGGGTGTTCGTACCGTAGACGCAGCCCTGCCGGTGCGCGCACCAGACGAGGAAGTTGTCCAGCGCCCGCTGCTGCCCGACCGCCGACAGCAGGGCCTGCTCGCCGAGCGGCTCGGTCAGGGTGTCGACCCCGTCGAGGACCATCCGGCCGGTGCGGCGCGGGAACAGCGCCGCGTAGACCGCGCCGAGGCGCGTGCCGTAGGAGAAGCCGAGGAAGTCGAGCTTCTCCTCCCCGAGGGCCTGGCGCAGCAGGTCCATGTCGCGGGCCACGCTGACGGTGCCGACGTACGGGAACACCGGGCCGGAGTCGAGCGCGCAGCGCCTGGCCGCCGCGCGCAGGGCGGCGAGCTCGGCGGCGGGCCCGTCGGGGGCCGCGTCCCCCTCCGCGGTACCTCCTCCACAGGTGACGGGGGCGCTGCGGCCGACGCCGCGGGGATCGAAGGCGACGAGGTCGTAGCGCTTGTTGAGCTCCGCGAAGGCATGGGGGTCGGCGGCGAGGGTGGAGACGCCGGGGGCGCCGGGACCGCCGAAGTTCAGTACGAGGGAGCCGATCCGCTTGCCGCCGGGCGCGGTGGCGGGAAGCTTGGCGACGGCGATCCGGACCGTCCCCTTGCCCTTGCCCTCGTGGTCGAGCGGCACGGTCAGGGTGCCGCACCGCAGGCCGGCGGGCACGGGCCTCCCGGGGCACGCCTCCCACTGGATCCCCGCACCGGCGCGCTTCACACCGGCGCGCTCCGCACCGGCGGGCCACGGTCCGGGCACGGCGGCGAGCAGGGCCCCCGCCAGGGCGGTACCCACGACGCCGGCGGCTATCCGGGTACGGGGGCGGGAACACGAGCGGGGGCGGTATCGGGAGCGGGAACGGGAGCGGGAACGGTGCACTGCACCCTCCTGGGGCGGCCCCCCGGACCAGTCAGCTCACCATAAGCGCGCCCCGCACACCCCGCTCCGCGAGGCGGTCACCCGTCCGGCCCCTTGACGCACCCGGCCCGGCACCGCTGCGCGGGGCCTGTCCCCTACCCGCCCTTCCCCCGTTCCCCGGGCTGCGCCCGGACCCCCTGGGGCTCCGGTCCGGGGGCCCGTTACGCCCGGCGGTACAGCGCCTCGATCTGCTGCGCATGATCCCGCACGATCACACCCCGCTTCAGCTTCAGCGAAGGCGTCAAGTGCCCCCGCTCCTCCGTGAAGTCCCCCGCCAATACCGCGAACCGCCGGATCGACTCCGCCCGCGACACCAGGCGGTTCGCCTCGTCGACCGCCCGTTGGAGGTCCGCCCGCAGTTCCTCGTCCTCCACCAGCTCCCCGATCGGCACGCCCACCTTCTTGCGCATCTGCCGCCAGTGCTGGAGCCCCTCCGGTTCCAGGGTGATCAGCGCGGTGACGTAGGGCCGGTTGTCGCCGACCACGATGCACTGGCCCACCAGCGGGTGGGCCCGCAGCCAGTCCTCCAGGGGCGCGGGGGCCACGTTCTTGCCGCCGGAGGTGATGATCACGTCCTTCTTCCGCCCGGTGATCGTCAGGTACCCGTCCGCGTCGAGTTCCCCGATGTCCCCGGTGCACAGCCACTGTTCGCCGCCCACCGCGATGCCGCTGTTCCAGTACCCCGCGAAGACGTGCGGTCCCCGCAACAGCACCTCCCCGTCGTCGGCGATCCGTACCGCCGTCCCCGGCAGCGGCCACCCCACCGTGCCCAGCCGGGGCCGCAGCGGTGGGGTGACGGTCGCGGCCGCCGTCGTCTCCGTGAGCCCGTAGCCCTCGAAGACCTCGATGCCCGCGCCCGTGTAGAAGGCGGCGAGGCGTCGGCCGAGGGGGGAGCCGCCGCTGAGGATGTACCGGACGCGTCCGCCCAGTGCGGCGCGGATCCGCCGGTACACGAGCGGTTCGTACAGCGCCCGGCCCAGCCGCAGGCCCAGCCCCGGTCGTTTGCCCTCCACGACCGCGACCTCGCCGAGGCTGCGCGCGATCCGCGCCGCCCGGTCGAAGGAGGAGGCCCGGCCCATCCTCTCGGCGGTCGCCCGGGCGGTGTTGTAGACCTTCTCCAGGACGTACGGGATCGCCAGCAGGAACGTCGGCCGGAAGCCGGCCAGGTCGGCCAGCAGGTCCTCGCTGCGGATGCTCGGCGCGTGCCCCAGCTTCACCCGCGCCCGCATGCACCCGACGGCCACCATCCGTCCGAAGACGTGCGACAGCGGCAGGAAGAGCAGGGTCGAGGCCGGGTCCTTGCTGACCGATGTGAAGACGGGGTGCAGCAGCTCCACCGCATTGTCCACCTCGGCGAAGAAGTTGGCGTGCGTCAGCACGCAGCCCTTCGGCTGCCCGGTCGTACCGGAGGTGTAGATCAGCGTCGCGACGGACTCCGGGGCGCACCCCGCCCGCCGGGCCGTCACGACCTCGTCGGGCACGTGCTCCCCGGCCTTGACCAGCCGGGCCACGGCCCCGGTGTCGAACTCCCAGAGGTGGCGCAGCCAGGGCAGGTTGGCCCGCTCCGAGCTGATGATCCGCGCCTGCACGGTGTCCTCCACGGCGCAGGCCACGGCGCCCGAGTCCTGGATGATCCAGCGTGCCTGGATCGCGGAGGAGGTCGGGTAGACCGGTACGGTGATCAGCCCGGCCGCCCAGCCCGCGAAGTCCAGCAGGGTCCACTCGTACGTCGTCCTCGCCATGATGGCCAGCCGGTCGCCGGGCCGCAGCCCTTCGGCGATCAGCCCCTTCGCGACGGCGAGCACCTCGCCGGCGAACTCGGCGGCCGTGACGTCCCGCCAGGTCCCGTCCCGCTCCTTGCGGGCGAGTACGGGCTCCTGCGGCGCCTCCCGGGCATTGTCGAAGGGGATGTCCCCGAGGGACCCGCTGGCGGGCACCGGCGCCAGCGGGGGCACCCACACCTCGCGGACCCGCCCCCCGACCACGGTCTTGTGGGGCGCGACGGGCCGTGGTGGCTTGACGACCCTCACCAGGCTCGATTCGGCGGTCACTGGCTGCCTCCCTGGCCGGACGGAGTGTTACCGGCGGTAATCTACTTATCGGTAATCGCGCCTGAACACCCTTGTGCACGCCTTTTCACCGATGCTCCACGCCGTGCCCCCCTTGTCGGCGAAAGTCGGGTGGATTCCGGTGGATAAGGAGCCTGCCGGGTCGGAGACTGGGATCATGACCGCATCCGACCCCAAGGCCGACCTGCACTTCTACCTCCAGTCCGCCCGCGAAGCCCTGCTCTGGAAGCTCGAAGGCCTCTCGGAGTACGACGCCCGCCGCCCGCTGACCCCTACGGGCACCAACCTCCTGGGCCTGGTCAAGCACGCGGCCACCGTGGAACTGGGCTACCTCGGCGACACCTTCGGACGCCCCTCCGGCGAACCGCTGCCCTGGATCGCGCAGGACGCCGAACCCAACGCCGACATGTGGGCCACCGCCGAGCAGTCGCGCGCGGACATCGTGGCGCTCTACCACCGCGCGTGGGCGCACTCGGACGCGACGCTCGACACGCTGCCCCTGGACACGATCGGCACGGTCCCGTGGTGGCCGAGCGACAAGAACGAGGTGTCCCTGCACCACGCCGTCGTCCGCCTGATCGCCGACACCCACCGCCACGCCGGCCACGCCGACATCCTCCGCGAGCTCATCGACGGCGCCGTGGGCATGGACAAGGGCAACACGGCCCTCCCTCCCGGACACCCTTCCTGGTGGGAGGACTACCGCGGCCGACTGGAACGGGTCGCCCGCGAGGCCGGCAGGGGCGAGGCGTAACCCCGCACGGGACCCCGAGCACGGGGCCCGCCACCGCCAACGCCGCCTCCGTCGGGCCGTGTGCCGCTGACGACGTGTGGCACGGCCCGGCCCGGGTGCTCGTCGCGTACGACGGGCGGGCAGGCGCGGCAGCGCCCCGGAGCCGGTGCGCGGAAGGCCCGGTCGCAGCCGTCGCAGTTCTGGAGCGGGTCCCGCCGCTCGGCGGGCCGTACGGGCGCTGCCGCGGGGAGGTGCGGCGGGATCCACGCCTTGAGCCGGTGCGCGATGAGGGACGCGGGATGGCGGAGATCGCCGGGGAGCCCCGACGTCAGCACGAACCGTACGGCCGCGGGATCCGCCCCGCGCTCCAGCCACTCCGCGACCCCGGGCGCCAGTTTCCGCACGTCACGGTCCGAGAGCAGCAGCCTCGGATCGTCCCCCCGCAACCGAGCGAGCAGCGCGGACGCCTCCGGCAGCCGTACGGGACCGGGCACGGGTTCCGGGTCCCGCTCCGGGCCATGTTCCGGTTCCGGTTCCTGCTCCGGATCGGGTCCCGGCTCCGGCACGGGCACGGGCACGGCCATCGGCTTCCCGTCCGGCGGGGGTACCGGGTCCGGCTGCGGTCCGGGATCGGGCGCGGCGCCCGGGAGCGGCCCGGGTGACCGTACGGCCCCGGGCCCCGCCTCCCGCCCCCGCCCCGACGGGCGAACGCCCACACCGCACTTCGCGGCCGGGTGGTCGTAGGACACCGTCCGGGTGACCACCTGCCCGCTCGCCAACCGGACCCGGCTGCGCTCCAGGTATCCGTACTCCTCCAACTCCCGCAAGGCGCCGGAGATCCGCACCTCCCCCTCCCGGAAGCGCTCCGTCAGCCTCTTGATGCCGATGCGGGCCCCGGCGGGCAGCGACTGGATGTAACCGGCGAGGCCGATCGCGACCAGCGACAGCGAGTGGTGCTGGAGGAGGTGGTTGCCGATCACGGTGTAGCGGTCGGCGTGCCCGACGTTGACGTGGGCGACACCTGATCGGGGGGTCCCGGCGGGAACACGGGACGGTGCGCGCGAGGGCGCGCTAAGCTGCCGAAGAGCCATGGGGAAGGTAGTGCTTCCTGTTTGGTCAGGCCCTCGTTCGGGATTGCACTCCCGGCGGGGGCCGTCTCATGTCTGAGGTTGTGTGGGCCGAGCATATGCCCGGCAACCCTCCCGAAATCCAGCCGAGTTGGCACAGTTCACCCATGCGGGTGATGGCGCCCCGACGGGGAGCCGGAGGGGTGGGGTCGGGTGGTTTCAACCGGTCCTTTCAGGGGGTTGCGTCCGACCCGACCGCGTCCCGGGTTCCCGCGACCCGGCCGCCCGCCCCTCCCCCCAAGTCCACTTCCGCCCAAACGGACTTGCACGGCGGCAGCCCCCGGTCCACCCCCCACCGGTCCGCGAGCGCATCGACCAGCACCAGCCCCCGCCCCGCCTCCGAGCCCTCGCTCGCCTCTCGCACACCGGGGATCCGGTCCCCCCGCGTGTCCACCACTTCGATCCGCAGCACCCCGCCCCGGACGGCCAACCCGATCCGGAAGCCCCGCCCCGGAACCCGGCCGTGGGTCACCGCATTGGCGGCCAGCTCGGCCACGATGAGCGCGGGCCCCTCGGAGGGCAGCCCCCACCCGGCGAGCGTCTCGACGGCGAGCCGCCGGGCCTGGCGCGCCCCGAGGGGCGTGGCGGCGAGCTGAGCGGTGAACTGGACCGCGGAGTCACGGATGTGCGGATTCATGTCACCGAGCGTGGTGGCCCGTGCGTACCGTGAGAAGCGGCATCGCCGCTGCGTCCCGCGTCTGTCCGGTCGCTGTCCGGTGCTGTCGCGCCTGTCCCGCTCGGGTCCCGGGAACAGAGCGCTGAGGAATTCGGCGCGTCGGATGAGGTGGGCACGTATGACCAACGTGGACGGTGACGGCACGGAGGACGCCGGCTGGGACGTCGATCCCGAGGACGAACAGGGCGTCGCCGTCCTGACCGCGCTCGGCCGCCAGCTGAAGGCCTGGCGCGAGGAAGCGGGCATCCGGGCCACCGACTTCGGTACGGAGATCGGCTACGGGGAGGACCTCGTCCGCAAGGTCGAGGCGGGCAAGCGGATCCCCCGCCCCAAGTACCTGGACAAGGCGGACGAGGTACTGCGGGCGGGCGGGAAGATCGCCGCGATGAAGGCGGACATGGAGCAGGTCCGCTACCCGAAGAAGGTCCGGGACCTGGCGAAGCTGGAGGGTCGGGCCGTCGAGATCGGCGTCTACAGCACTCACGTCGTGCACGGACTGCTGCAGACGGCGGAGCACGCCCGGGCCCTCTTCGAGATGCGGCAGCCCGCGTACTCACAGGACGAGGTGGAGCGGTACACCGCCGCACGCGTGGCACGGCAGTCCGTCTTCAGCAGGACGCCTGCCCCGGCGATCAGCTTCGTCCACGAAGCGTCTGCCCTGCGACGCCCCATCGGGGGCACACTGGTGTGGCGCCAACAGCTCGAACGGCTCTTGGAGCTGGGCCGGTTGCGACATGTGACCCTCCAGGTGATGCCGAACAGCCGGGAGGCCCACGCCGGAATGGGCGGTGGAATCGAGATCCTGAAGTTCGAGGACGGCACGGCCGTCGGGCGCTCCGAAGGAGCGTTCAACGGGCGCCCGGTCTCCGACCCGAGGCGACTCCGAGTCCTTGAGCTGCGCTATGGCATCATCCGGGCTGAGGCCCTCACGCCGCGGGAGTCGCAGGACTTCATCAAGGAACTGCTGGGAGAGACATGATCGACAATCCCGAGCTCGACTGGTTCAAGAGCAGCTACAGCAGCGGCAGCGAAGGCGACTCCTGCGTCGAGGTGGCCGCCACCCCCCTCACGGTCCACGTCCGCGACTCCAAGGACCTCGGGCAGCCCCACCTCGCCTTCGCGCCCCACGCCTGGACCGGCTTCGTCGCGTACGCCACCACCGGCTGACGCAAGCATGTCCGGCGACCGTCTCATGCGCATCCACAGCGCCGAGTTCCAGGCGATGTCCGAGAGGGTCCTGCGGGTCACCGAGCTCACTTCCCGCCTGAACGTCCTGCCTTTCGAAGACGAAGCGGGCAAGGCGGAACTGTTCGAGCAGATCCTCGGCAAGCCGCTGCCGTCGAGAGTCACGATCTATCCGCCCTTCTACACGGACCACGGCCTGAACCTCGACCTCGCCGAGCGCGTCTTCATCAACCAGAACTGCACGTTCCTGGACTACGCCGGCATCCGTATCGGCGAGCGGGTGATGATCGGACCGAAGGTCACGTTCATCACCAGCGGCCACCCCGTTGATCCCGAGGAGCGGCGGCTGTACCTCACCGGTGCGCCCATCGACGTGGCGGAGAACGTGTGGATCGGTGCCGGTGCCACCATCCTGCCGGGCGTCAGCATCGGCCGTGACGCCGTGATCGCCGCCGGCGCGGTCGTGGCCGATGACGTTCCGGCGGCCAGCTTGGTGACCGGAAGCAAGGCGACCGTGCGCCGAACGTGGTGACGGCCCCTTCGGGGTCCACGCCGAGCCCGTCGACCGCGCCGCCGGGAAACGGCCTTGCCCGGGGGACATGGCGCTCGCATGATCTCCCCATGGGCGACATGCCGAGCCGACTCCCCGCCTTCCTGCCCTCGTTGCGCGCCAAGGCGGCCGACGCGGGCTTCACGCTGTCCTGGAGCAACTGGGCTCCGACCCGCGGGTGACGTTCGTGTCCGGGACGGCGGCACGTGGCTGGAGGCGTTCGACGGCCCTCCCTTCGACCTCTCCGCCTGGCCTGGGCGAGCGGCCTGCTCATGGCGGTGCGCACCGCCTGACGAGGCCCGCCCGCTACCCGGGGGACTCCTCGCCGACCTCGCCCGTCACGTACACGGCTTCCCTCAGGAGGGCCTCCGTCACCCGGACCCCCGTGAGTCGCTCGGCGAGGGCGAACACCGCCGCCTTCTCGTCGACTTCGGGGTCCGTGTCGCCCGTCGGGTTCAGGCCGAGCTCGCTCATCACGGCGTTCAGCTCGTCGGGGGTGCTGCCGGTGCGGTCCGCCGGGTACTCGAAGGTCGTCCGCAGTTCCCCGTCCTCGTACCAGTGGAAGAAGTCCATGGGCTTGCCCCCGTTGCTCGTGTGCGAGACGGCACGCGAGCCGGCCGACAGGGCCTCCATGAACCGCGGCCGCGTCCCGACGTCGCCGCCGAACTCCAGCACGAGCGTCCAGTCCCCGCCCTCGCCCGGGACGGTGAAGGCGCCCGCGAGGAAGGAGTCGGGCGAGTACCCGTACGCGTCGAGGATCTCCGTGTGCTCGAAGACCAGGTCGTGGAACCCCTCGCACGCGTCCCGCGGCTCGGCCCCCACCGCGTCCAGGACCTCCACGGGCGAGAGGCCCCGTACCAGCGTCAGGGTGTACCCGCCTTCCAGCGCGTACGCGAACAGCGAGGGCGAGGCCCGTATCCAGCTGTAGTCGGCGGCGGTGGCCGAGCTCTCCGATGTCATACGGCGCATCCTCACACCCCCCACCGACACGCCGCAGCCCCCGCCCGGACGGGGGCGGGGGCTGCGGTGAGCGGGACGCGCGTGGCCTCAGGCGGTGACGAGGACCTTCGCCGGGTCTGCGTCCTCGGCGTCGGACCCGGCCGGGGCCACGGCCTCGGCCGGCTCGTCCAGGAGGGAGGAGGAGGCGGTGGCGTAGGCGGCCTTGTCCAGGATTCCCTCGCGGGCCGCGACGATGACCGGGACCAGCGCCTGGCCGGCCACGTTCGTGGCGGTGCGCATCATGTCCAGGATCGGGTCGATCGCCATCAGCAGGCCCACGCCCTCCAGCGGGAGGCCCAGCGTGGAGAGGGTCAGGGTGAGCATGACCGTGGCGCCCGTCAGGCCGGCCGTGGCGGCGGAGCCGACGACCGAGACGAAGGCGATCAGCAGGTAGTCGGTGATGCCGAGCTGCACGTCGAAGATCTGCGCGATGAAGATCGCGGCGAGCGCCGGGTAGATCGCGGCGCAGCCGTCCATCTTGGTGGTCGCGCCGAACGGGACGGCGAAGGAGGCGTACTCCTTCGGGACGCCGAGGCGCTCGGTGACCTTCTGGGTGACCGGCATGGTGCCGACCGAGGAGCGGGAGACGAAGGCCAGCTGGATGGCCGGCCAGGCGCCCTTGAAGAACTGGAGCGGGTTGACCTTGGCGACGGTCCACAGGAGCAGCGGGTAGACGCCGAACATCACGAGCGCGGAGCCGACGTACACGTCCACCGTGAAGGTGGCGTACTTGCCGAGCAGGTCCCAGCCGTAGGTGGCGATCGCGGTGCCGATCAGACCGACGGTGCCGATCGGGGCGAGGCGGATGACCCACCACAGGGCCTTCTGGAGCAGCTCCAGCACGGACTCGGCGAGGTTCAGCACCGGCTGGGCCTTGGCGCCGAGCTGAAGGGCGGCGATGCCCGCGACGGCGGCGAGGAAGACGATCTGCAGGACGTTCAGCTCGGTGAACGGCGTGATGACGTCGGTCGGCACGATGCCGGTCAGGAAGTCGAGCCAGGACCCCTCGCGCTTCGGCAGCTTGCCGTCCTGCGGGGTGAGGCCGGTGCCGGAGCCCGGGTTGGTGAGCAGGCCGATGGCGAGGCCGATGGCCACCGCGATCAGCGACGTGATCATGAACCAGAGCAGCGTGCGCGAGGCGAGCCGTGCGGCGTTGTTCACCTTCCGGAGGTTGGTGATCGACACCAGGATGGCGAAGAAGACGAGCGGGGCGACGGCCAGCTTCAGGAGCTGGACGAATATGTCGCCTATCTGCTCCAGGGTCGTACCGAGCCAGCTGATCTCCTGGCTGCGGGAGACCCAGCCGAGCAGAACGCCGAGCACGAGGCCGGTGACGATCTGGGCCCAGAAGGGGAACGAGAAGGACTTCTTCGCCGGGGCGGGGGCCTCGACGGCAGGGGTCTGCGGTGACGCGGACACGGACACTCTCCGGGTGGTTCTGCGGTTTCTGCGGTGGGGTGGTGGTGCGGTGCGGCAGCACCCGGAAAAGCGAAGAGCCGGGCGGGCGGGACCGCTGCTGTGCCAGGGCTGGTCGCGGGACTCAGCGACAGCAGCAACAGGCCGCGGACGCGCGGCGGCAGAGGTCGACGTGCAGGCGCGCCACGAGCGGAACGCTCGTGATCGTCTGGTGCGCCGCTGTCGTCAACATGTTGAACACGCTAACACTTCACCTTTGGGAATCTCAAAGTCTCCCTTTGGGTCAACTGTCTCGACCGCGGGCCGCGAATCCCGCCGAACCCCTCGGAAAACGCCGAAAGCCCCGGCATCACGGGCGGCGAACCCGGTGCCGAGGCATTTCGGTGTGTGATGAAGCCAACTGGCCCTAACGGCCGGCGCGCGCGGCCTCGTCGACCGCGTCGTCCTCCTGGCTGCGGTTCGCGGCGAGCTTGTCCTTCGCGCCCGCGACGCGTCCGGCAATGACCGCGGACATCTCGTCGCGCTGCTTGCGCAGCAGCACGAAGGAGAGCGGCGCGGACAGTACGAGGGCGAGCAGCACGACCCAGGCGGGGTTGGCGTCACCGAGCCCGGAGGGCACCCAGCCCAGCCGGACGAGACCGGCGACGAGGACGAGGCACCCGACGAAGATCCCCAGGCGCATCGCGGTGTAACGGATCGTCGCGCTCGGCTTGAGGGACACGGTGACCCCTTCTCTCTGGTCGTCCTACGGCGGTACGTGCCCGTCCAGTGAAGCACGCCGGACCCCGGCACCGGCCCGCCGGGGTCGCGCCCCGCGAGGGCCCGCAGGTCAGTACAGCGGCAGCACGAGGGTGATGTCGTCGCGGTCGTCGCCCGGGGCCACGCGGATGGCGCCGGGGACGCGGCCGACCTCCTTGTAGCCGCAGGCGGCGTAGAAGTGCTCCAGGCCCAGCCCGCCCCGGCAGCCGAGGCGGATCGCCTCGATGCCCCCCATCGTGCGGGCGGCGTCCGCGACGGCCTCCATCAGCGCACGGCCGGCGCCGCTGCCCTGGAGGGCGGGGTCGACCATGACGGTGTAGACCCAGACCCAGTGCTTCTGCAGCCGGTGCTGGTTGGGGGCGATGACGGCGGTGGCGCGCACCCGGCCGGCGGTGTCGCGCCCGACGAGCAGGCGGCTGCGGCCCTCGGCGGCCGCGGCGAGGTGCTTGTCCACCTCGGGGCGGACGTCCTCCAGGGCGACGGGCGGTACGAAGCCCACCGCGCCGCCGGCGTTGGACACGTCGGCCCAGAGCGCGGCGAAGTCTTCGACCAGGGCGGGGTCGACGACCGGATCGAAGGTGTAGGTAAGGGTCATGGGGCGAGATTATCTATTACCTCACCCCGTGCGCAAAGAGCCCCGGCCCCCACGAGGGGGGAACCGGGGCCCAGGGCGTCAGGACGGGCAGGAACGGGAAGGGACGGACGGGACCGGCGTCAGACCCGCATCGCCTGCGGGGTCTCGCGGAGCTCCGCGTCCGGGCCGGGGTACTCGCGGATGATCTCGTAGCGCGTGTTGCGCTCGACCGGGCGGAAGCCCGCCTCGCGGATCAGTTCGAGCAGGTCCTCGCGGCCCAGCTTGTTCGGGGTGCCGTAGTTGTCCGCGTCGTGCGTGATCTTGTACTCGACGACCGAGCCGTCCATGTCGTCCGCGCCGTGCTGGAGGGCGAGCTGCGCCGTCTGCACGCCGTGCATCACCCAGAAGACCTTCACGTGCGGGACGTTGTCGAAGAGCAGGCGGGAGACCGCGAAGGTCTTCAGCGCCTCGGCGCCCGTCGCCATCGTCGTACGCGCCTGGAGCTTGTTGCGTACCTTGCCGTCCTTCATGTCCACGAAGTCGTGCTGGTAGCGCAGCGGGATGAAGACCTGGAAACCGCCGGTCTCGTCCTGCAGTTCGCGCAGCCGGAGCACGTGGTCCACGCGGTGGCGCGGCTCCTCGATGTGCCCGTAGAGCATCGTCGCCGGGGTCTTGAGGCCCTTGGAGTGCGCGAGGCGGTGGATGCGCGACCAGTCTTCCCAGTGGGTGTTGTGGTCGACGATGTGCTGGCGGACCTCCCAGTCGAAGATCTCCGCGCCGCCGCCGGTGAGCGATTCCAGGCCGGCCGCGATCAGCTCGTCCAGGATGTCGGAGGCCGACATGCCGGAGATCGTCTCGAAGTGGTGGATCTCGGTCGCCGTGAACGCCTTCAGCGAGACGTTCGGCAGCGCCTCCTTCAGCGCGGAGAGCGAGCGCGGGTAGTACCGCCACGGCAGGCTGGGGTGCAGGCCGTTGACGATGTGCAGCTCGGTGAGGTTCTCGTTCTCCATGGTCTTGGCCAGGCGAACGGCTTCCTCGATGCGCATCGTGTACGCGTCCTTCTCGCCCGGCTTGCGCTGGAACGAGCAGTACGCGCACGAGGCCGTGCACACGTTGGTCATGTTGAGGTGGCGGTTGACGTTGAAGTGGACGACGTCGCCGTTCTTCCGCGTGCGCACCTCGTGGGCGAGGCCGCCGAGCCAGGCCAGGTCGTCCGACTCGTAGAGGGCGATGCCGTCCTCACGGGTCAGCCGCTCGCCGGAGCGAACCTTGTCCTCCAGCTCACGCTTGAGCCCAGCGTCCATGCCGGTCCTCTCCTCTGTCCTCATGTCCGTCCCGCGCTGTCCGCGGCGCGGTACGTGTGCCCCACAACCGCGCCCCAACCGTACTCTCAGCGCCCTCAGGCTTCCTCCGGCAGGCCCCCGACCCGGTTCTCCCACTTGGTGGAGAGCACGATCGTCGTGCGCGTGCGCGAGACGCCCTTGGTGCTGGAGAGCTTGCGGATGATCCGCTCCAGCCCGTCCACGTCGCCGGCCCGGACCTTGAGCATGTACGAGTCGTCGCCGGCGATGAACCAGCAGTCCTCGATCTCCGAGAGGTCGCGCAGCCGGCGGGCCACGTCCTCGTGGTCCGCGGCGTCCGACAGCGAGATGCCGATCAGCGCCGTGACGCCGAGGCCGAGCGAGGCCGCGTCCACGGTCGCGCGGTAGCCGGTGATGACTCCGGCCGTCTCCAGCCGGTTGATCCGGTCGGTGACGCTGGGGCCGGAGAGGCCCACGAGCCGGCCCAGCTCCGCGTACGAGGCACGTCCGTTCTCACGAAGTGCCTGGATGAGCTGCTTGTCCACCGCGTCCATATACCTGGAGCCTTCCATTATTCGGCAATCCCTCAAGTTTACGTATAGAATCAAAGGCACACAGGGTCGACACCCTGTGAATCTTTCAACAGATCAGCGATGATCTGACAATTTCAGGAGTGGTTCACCGTGTACACGATCGAGATGGCCTACGCGCACATGCGACAGCTCCAGGAGCTGGCCAACCGATCCCGCACCGACCAGCCCGCCGCCGCACACCGCGTCGACAAGACCCGTAAGCCGGGGCGCGCCAAGAAGCGCTAAGCGCCACCGTCGACCTCCCGGGGGCGGGAGCCACCGAGCTCCCCGTCCCACCGGCGGTACAGCCCGTGCGGCACCCCTGCCGCGTCGAGCACCCGCCCCGCGACGAAGTCCACCAGATCCTGGATGTGCGTCGCACCCGCGTAGAACGCCGGAGAGGCGGGCAGCACCACTGCGCCCGCCTCGTCCAGGCCCACCAGATGCTTCAGCGTCTGCCCGCTCAACGGGGTCTCCCGTACCGCGACCACCAGTCGGCGCCGCTCCTTGAGCGTCACGCTCGCGACCCGCTGGAGCAGGTCCTTCGACAGCCCGAGCGCCACCCCGGCCACGCAGGCCGTGGACGCGGGCACGATCAGCATCCCCTTCACCGGGTACGAGCCGCTGCTCGGTCCGGCCGCCAGGTCGCCCGCGGGCCAGTAGCGCACGCCGTCGAGGTCCGGGCGCGCGAAGGTCGCGGGCTTGCCGTCGGCCCCCCGCTCCAGCCACTCCCCCAGATCTGCGCGCCAGTGCGCGTCGCGGAAGGCGATGCCCGTCTCGTCCAGCAGCGTCAGGCGCGACGCCCGGCTCACCACCAGGTCCACGCTCTCGCCCGCCGCCAGCAGCCCGCGGATCACCGCGGCCGCGTACGGCGTCCCGGACGCCCCGGAAACCCCGACCACCCACGGGGTGCGCTTGCCCTCAGTCATACCTCCGAGACTATCCGGCCACCGCCGGGGGGCACTGGCTAAGGTGTCCGCACGTTCAAGGGGTGGACACGGCGGAACAGGGGACGGTGACGTCATGAGCGGCAGCGGGATGCGCGCGGGCGGTACGAGCGCGGGCGGTACGGACGCGGGCGGTACCGGATCCTTCGTCTGGACCCGGACCGGCCGGGCCGTGGCCGCCGCGAAGCTGATGCTGGGCTGGGTGGCACTGTTGTGGCTGATCGAGGCCGTCGACCACGCCACGGGCCACGCGCTCGACGCCTACGGGATCACCGCGCGCGCGGCGGACGGCCTGAGCGGGATACCCCTGGCGCCCTTCCTGCACTTCGGCTTCGACCACGTGGCCTCCAACAGCGTCCCGCTGCTGGTCCTCGGCTTCGTCACCGCACTGAGCGGCATCGGCCGCTTCCTGGCCGTCTGCGCGGCCATCATCCTGGCCGACGGCTTCGCCGTGTGGCTGATCTCCCCGCCCCACAGCATCACGGCGGGCGCCTCGGGCCTGATCTTCGGCCTCTTCGGCTACCTGCTGGTCCGCGGCTTCGTGGAGCGCAACCCGCTGGGCGTCGCGGTCGCCGTCGTCATCGCCGCCGTCTGGGGCACGACCTTCCTGGCCGGAGCCCTCCCGACGGACTCGGTGGTCAGCTGGCAGGCCCACCTCTTCGGCCTCCTGGCGGGCGCGGCAGTGGCCCTGATCGCCCGCCCGCGCCCGGAAGTGGCCGCGCTCTAGCCGGCGGCGCCGGGGTCGACGCCAGCCACCCGGGCAGGCCGCGAACCGCCGGTTCCGGCAGGGCACACACGCTCGGGCTACAGCGACAGCCCCCGCACCACCAGGTCGAGCAGGGCGCACACGAACAGGGCCATGCCGATGAAGCCGTTCACCGTGAAGAAGGCGCGGTTCAGGCGGGACAGGTCGTGGGGCGTGACGATGGTGTGCTCGTAGACGAAGGCGGCCACGACGATCAGCAGGCCGAGCCAGAACAGCCAGCCCGCGTCCGTCGCCACGGCGTACCAGGCCAGCAGGCCCGTGGTGACCACGTGCGCGCCGCGCGCGCCCCACAGGGCGGCCGGGATGCCGAAGCGGGCCGGGACGGACTTGACGCCCTCGGCGCGGTCCGCGGCCACGTCCTGGCAGGCGAAGATCAGGTCGAAGCCGCCGATCCACACGCCCACCGCGAGGCCGAGGATCACCGCGTCCCAGGACCACGCGCCGGTGATCGCGATCCAGGCCCCGACCGGGCCCATCGCCTGGGCGATGCCGAGGATGGCGTGCGGGAAGTTCGTGAACCGCTTCCCGTACGGGTACACCACCATCGGCACGACAGCGATCGGCGCCAGCATCAGGCAGAGCGGGTTCAGCAGCGCCGCCGACCCGAGGAACACCGCGAGGGCGATCCCGGCCCCGGTCCACGCGGAGCGGACCGAGACGGCTCCCGTCACCAGCTCGCGCCCGGCGGTGCGCGGGTTCCGCGCGTCGATCTCCCGGTCGATGATCCGGTTGGCGGCCATCGCGAAGGTCCGCAGCCCCACCATGCAGACGGTGACGAGCAGCAGCTCGGTCCAGTGCATCCGCTCGTCGAGCGTGTACATGGCGGTGAGCGCGGCGATGTAGGCGAACGGCAGCGCGAAGACCGAGTGCTCGATCATCACGAGCCGCAGGAAGGCCTTGACCTTGCCACCGGCCTGCGGCGCGGGGCCGGATCCGACGACCTCGTCGGCGGTGGTCATCATGCGAGGGTTCTCCGGAAGTCTTCGATGTCGGCCAGCAGCTCCGCCGCCGGCAGGGCGCCCAGCTCCAGGCTCTGGGGGGCGGCCCCGTCCTCCTCGCCCTCGGGCGGGGTGACATGGGCGGTGACCAGCCAGGCGTCGCCCGAGGGGCGGGCCTCCAGGCGCAGGAAGTTGCCCGCCTCTGCGGTGAACGGCTCGGCCGCCGCCAGCGCGAGCTGCAGCTGCTCCGCGAAGCCGTCCGCCTCGGTGTCACGGGCGCCCGGCAGCTCGAAGCCACCGCCGTCCTCGGCCACCTCGAACATCACGGCCCAGGTGTCCCCGGGCCCGGCGAACTCCTCGGGGCTCACCCCCGCCTCGCGCGCGGCCAGCACCACGCCGGGCTGCGCCGGGTCGATCTCCGGGCGCGCCAGGGCCACGTACGCATCGGCCGTGCCGATGACCAGCTCCGGGCCGCCCACCTCGATCGGGCTCACAGTCCGTACTCCTTCCAGCGCCGGTCCACCAGGGCCGCGGTCGCGGGGTCGGACTCGACCATGTCAGGCCAGCCGCCGTCCCGGGTGTAACCCTCCGTCGGCAGCTTCTTCGTGGCGTCGATACCCGCCTTGCCTCCCCAGAACTGCTGGTAGGAGGCATGGTCCAGGTGGTCCACCGGACCCTCCACGACGGTGAGGTCGCGGGCGTAGTCCGTATTGCCGAGCGCCCGCCAGGAGACCTCGTGGAGGTCGTGGACGTCGCAGTCCTTGTCGACCACGATGATCAGCTTGGTCAGCGACATCATGTGCGCGCCCCAGATGGCGTGCATGACCTTCTGCGCGTGCTTGGGGTACTTCTTGTCGATCGAGACGATCGCGCAGTTGTGGAAGCCGCCCGACTCGGGGAGGTGGTAGTCCACGATGTCCGGGACGATGATCTTGAGGAGCGGCAGGAAGAAGCGTTCCGTCGCTCGCCCCAGCGGGCCGTCCTCCGTCGGCGGCCGGCCGACGACGATCGACTGGATCAGCGGACGCCTGCGCATCGTCACGCAGTCGATCTTCAGCGCGGGGAACGGCTCCTGCGGGGTGTAGAAGCCGGTGTGGTCGCCGAAGGGACCCTCGGGAAGGGTCTCACCGGGCTCCAGCCAGCCCTCGATGACCACCTCGGCGTTGGCCGGGACCTGGAGCGGGACGGTCTTGCAGTCCACCATCTCGATCCGCTTGCCCGCCACGAACCCGGCGAAGAGGTACTCGTCGATGTCACCGGGCAGCGGCGCGGTCGACGCGTACGTCACGGCCGGCGGGCAGCCGAAGGCGATCGCGACCGGCAGCCGCTCACCGCGCGCGGCGGCCACCGCGTAGTGGTTGCGGCTGTCCTTGTGGATCTGCCAGTGCATGCCGATGGTGCGCTTGTCGTGGCGCTGGAGCCGGTACAGGCCGAGGTTGCGCACGCCCGTCTCCGGGTGCTTGGTGTGCGTCAGGCCGAGGTTGAAGAAGGACCCGCCGTCCTTGGGCCAGGTGAAGAGGGCCGGCAGCTGGTCCAGGTCCACGTCGTCGCCGGTGAGGACGACCTCCTGGACGGGCGCGGAGTCGCCCTTCACCTTCTTCGGCGGCACGTGCACCATCGAGCCGAGCTTGCCGAAGGCCTCGCGGACGCCGATGAAGCCCTGGGGCAGCTCCGGCTTGAGCAGGCCGCCGATCTTCTCGCTGATCTCGGCGTACGACGTGAGCCCGAGGGCCTTCAGCAGGCGCCGGTCGGTGCCGAAGACGTTCATGGCCAGCGGCATCGCCGAGCCCTTGACGTTCTCGAAGAGCAGCGCGGGTCCGCCCGCCTTGTTCACTCTGTCGACGATCTCCCCGACCTCTAGGTACGGGTCCACTTCGGCCTTGATGCGCTTGAGGTCGCCCTCCCGCTCGAGGGCCCGGAGCAGCGAGCGGAGATCGTCGTAAGCCATGCGGGCAATTGTGGCATCCCCGCTCAGACCCCGAACCGCGGCGGGCCCTCTACCCTGGAAGAGTCCACGGCGGGCCTGCCCGGCCCGCACCGTTCTTCTGGGGGTCGGTCCCACACCGTGCTGCGCTATCTGCCGTTCCTGCTGATCATCGCGCTGACCATCTACACCTTCATCGACTGCCTGAACACGCCGGAAGAAGAGGTCAAGCACCTCCCCAAGGTCGTCTGGGTCCTGATCATCCTGCTCTTCTCGATCGTCGGTCCGGTGGTGTGGCTCTTCGCGGGCAAGAAGCGGGTACCCGGCGGTGGCGGCGGCCGGCCGCGCCCGGGCCGCCGCACGTGGGTGGCCCCCGACGACAACCCGGAGTTCCTGAAGTCCCTGCGCGAGGAGCGGGACGAGAAGGACAAGGACAAGGACTGAGCCCTACGGGGCTCCGGCGCCGGTCCGCGCCGCGGCCCGGTGCGCCGCCTGCGCGAAGGCCCGTACGGCACCGGTGTCCTCGCCCGCGCGCCAGACCAGCCCGTACCCGACCGGCTCGGCGTCGGCCACGGGCACGTGGGTGACCCCGGGCCGTGCGTGGTAGGCCGCGGCGTGGGCCGACGTCAGCAGGGCGCCCTGACCGGCCGCGACCAGCATCAGCGCCTCCTGCAGGTTCGTCACCTCCGGGCCGCGACGGATCGGCCGGCCGCCCGGGGTGCGCGCCGGGGCCTGGTGTTCGCGCAGGTACGCGGGCAGGTCCCCGGCCACGGTCAGCAGCGCGACCCCCGCCAGCTCCTCCAGCGTCACGGAGTCCCGCGCGGCCAGCGGATGCCCGGCGGACACGGCCAGCGCCCGCGCCTCCGTGAACAGCGTCGGCCCCTCCCCGAGGTCGGGTTCGCGCACCGGGAACTCCGCGAAGGCCACGTCGAAGGCCCCACCGCGCAGTTGCCCGTACGGGTCCGAGAGCGGCACCTCGCACACCTCCACGGTGATGCCGGGGTGCGTGGTGCGCAGGGCCTGTGCGGTGCGCAGGACGAGCTCACCGGCGGGCGGGGTGGTGAAGCCGACGTGCAGCACCCCGTCCGCGGCGCGGGCGGTGGCCGCGGCCCGGTCCAGGGCGGCGGCGATGCCGCGGTGGTGGGGTTCCAGGTCGGCGCGGAGCTGGGCGCCGAGCGAGGTGAGGGCGACGCTGCGGCTGGTGCGCAGGAAGAGCCGGGCACCGACGCGCCGTTCCAGCCGCTGCACGAGCTGGCTGACGCGGGCCCGGGAGAGCAGCATGCGCTCGGCGGTGCGGCCGAAGTGCAGCTCCTCGGCCAGGATCAGGAAGCAGTCCAGCTCGTCGCGATCGGTAAGCATGACTGAACGAGCGTTGAGATCTTCGGCGTTGTTCCCGCACGGACGGCGGGCGAGGGTGGTTGAGCCGGCAACTTCCCGCTCCTCCCTCCTCGATCCTGCGAGGTCTCTCCGTGGACTCCACCGATTCCATCCGCGGGCGCCGACTCGGCGTCCTGCTCGTCCTGTGCGGCGCCATCTTCCTCGAGGGCATCGACGTCGCGATGCTGAACGTCGCCCTGCCGTCGATCCGCGCCGACCTCGGTCTCGAAACCGGCGCGCTCCAGTGGGTGATGAGCGCCTACGTGCTCGGCTACGGCGGCTTCATGCTGCTCGGCGGCCGCGCGGCCGACCTCTTCGGACGCCGCGCGATGTTCATCGGCTGGCTGTCGGTCTTCCTGCTCTTCTCCGGGCTCGGCGGGCTCGCCACGGAGGGCTGGCAGCTGATCGCCGCCCGCTTCGTGACGGGGGTCGCGGCCGCCTTCATGACCCCGGCGGGCCTGTCGATCATCACCACCGGCTTCGACGAGGGGGCACAGCGGGACAAGGCGCTGCTCGTGTACTCGGGCACGGCCGCCGCCGGGTTCTCCGTCGGGCTGGTCGCTGGCGGGCTGCTCGCCTCGGTGGGCTGGCGCTGGGTGTTCTTCGCTCCCGTGGCGCTGGCCGCGCTGATCCTGGCGGGCGCGCTGGCCTTCGTACCGCAGGCTCCGCCGGCCGGGCGCCGGGACCGGGGCCGGATCGACGTGTGGGGCGGAGTGCTCGTCACGGCCGGCGTCGTGCTGCTCGTCCTCGGTGTGGAGGAGGCCGCGGCGATGCCGGCGGTCGCGGGGCTGGCGCTGCTGGGGGCGTTCGCCCTCGTCGAGCGGCGCACGGCCGAGCCCCTGGTCCGGCTCGGCATCCTGCGCTCGCCCGCGCTGCTGCGGGCTAACACGGCGGCGCTGCTGTTCTCGGCCGCGTTCTTCGGATTCCAGTTCCTGGTGGTGCTCTACCTCCAGGAGGTGCGGGGCTGGTCCACCCTGCAGACCAGCCTCGCGATGCTGGTGATCGGGATCGACGCGGTCCTGTCGCCGACCGTGGTGCCCCAGCTGCTGGCGCGGTACGGGAACGGCCGGCTGATCTTCACCGGACTGCTGCTGGCGGCGCTGGCGTACGGGCTGTTCCTGCCGCTGGGCGCCGACTGGTCCTACCTGCTGATGCTGCCGAGCCTGATCCTGCTCGGGCTGGCCTTCGCCCTGGTCTACGGGCCGCTGACCATCGTCGCCACCGAGGGGGTCGCGGAGCAGGAGCAGGGCCTGGCGGGCGGTCTGCTGTACACGGCGTTCCAGTTCGGCGCGGCGCTCGGGCTGGCCGGGGTGACGGGGGTGGCGGCCGGCGCCGCCGACCCCCTGGAGGGGTACCGCACGGCGCTGCTCGTGCCGTTCGCGGCGGTACTGGTTGCGGCGGCCGTCACCCTGCCGGGGCTCCGGCGGGGCTCACACCGCCCAGGGCAGGGGGCGGGTGCCCTCGGTGCCGGGGACGGAGACGAGCCCGTCGGCGCGCATGGCGACGTACACCTCGGTGTCCGCCAAGGCGTGGACGTGGCGCAGGACGTCCGGGGGTAGCACCACGGCCTCGCCCGCGGCGACCTTCTCGGTGCGGCCGCCGCAGGTGACGTCCAGGGCGCCGACGGTGACCGTCCAGACCTGCTCGCGGCTGACGGAGTGCTCGGGGCCGGTGGTCGCGGCGGGGATGGCGGCGTGCCAGGTGCTCAGTTCGGCGCTGCCCCGGCTGGGGGAGGCGAAGCCGGTCATGGTCGCGTTCGGGGTGGTGATGACGTGGTCGGGGGACGGGGTGATGACGCGCAAGGGGGTCCTTCGCTTTCTCCGGCGAGTGAGTCAAGCTGCTTTACTCATGCGAGTAAAGCAGCTTGACTCGCCTGTGTCACCATGATTCCGTGACCCATCCCCACCAGAACGACGAGCGCGCCGACCCGGACCCCGACCGGGACCCCGACCGGGACCCCGACCCGGGCATCGAGCTGACCTTCCTGCTCGGCCTCGGCTTCCAGCTCATGCTCGGCGAGTTCACCCGCCGCCTCGACGAGGCCGGGTACGCCGACGGCCTGCGCCCCCTGCACGGCATGGCCTTCCAGGCCCTGGGGGCCTCCGGAGCCACCGCGACCGAGCTCGCCGAGCGGCTCGGGGTGACCAAACAGGCCGCCGGACAGCTCGTGGACGAGCTGGAGCGGCGCGGCTACCTGCGCCGCACCCCGCACCCCGGGGGCGGCCGGCGCAAGCTGGTGGTCCTGACGGAGGCCGCGAACGCCCACCTGGGGGCCGCCGGACGGGTGCTGCACGAGCTGGAGGCCGAGCTCGGCCGCGGCAGCGTCGACCTCGGCGCCCTGCGCACCGAACTGGGCCGCCTGGTCCGCACCCTGAACGGGGACGGCCCCCTCCCGCCGCTGCGCCCCGCCTGGTGACGGGGCGGCCCGGGACCGGAAACGCCGCAGGG